>JAQCGR010000412.1 GCA_027619995.1 Pseudomonadota bacterium
GCTCACATGCCAACAGACAAAACGGAATCCCAAATCGGATTCTTTTGTTCCGATCAATCCACTAGATTGCGCGTCCAGAAGACGAATCCGTCGACCGAGTCCCGGTCCAGCCTGACAATCGAGGGCGCGCCGCCATAGGGATTCGAGACTCGGCAGAACCCGGCTTGGAGCCGCCGGGCGAACCAGCGGCCGTAGAAAGCCGGGATGTCCGTGCGGTAGCTGGCCGAGATGATCACGCGCAATGGTTCCGGAAATAAGGGCCGTGCGCCTTGTAGCGCTGGGCGTGATCCCCATATAACCTCAGAAATCATTTGGTTCCAGGCCGGTTTGTCATGACTGGTCAAACGGATAGGGGGCGTTTCGCGGTGCCGGCATGGGCCGCCGGACGCCTGCCAGTGGAGGATAAGCATGAGCAAAGTTATCGGAATCGACCTCGGCACGACCAATTCCTGCGTCGCGGTCATGGAAGGGTCGGACCCCAAGGTTATCGAGAACGCCGAAGGCGCGCGCACGACGCCGTCGATGGTGGCCTTCTCGGAGAGCGGCGAGCGCCTGGTCGGCCAGGCCGCCAAGCGCCAATCCGTGACCAACCCCGAAAACACCCTTTTCGCGATCAAGCGCCTGATCGGACGGCGCTTCGACGATCCCCTGACCAAGAAGGACATGGAACTCGTCCCCTACGGGATCGTGAAAAGCGACAATGGCGATGCCTGGGTCAGCGCCGGCGGCAAGGAATATTCGCCCAGCCAGATCAGCGCCTTCATCCTTCAGAAGATGAAAGAGACGGCCGAGGCTTATCTGGGCGAAACGGTGTCCCAGGCGGTCATCACCGTCCCGGCCTATTTCAACGATTCCCAGCGCCAGGCGACCAAGGACGCGGGCAAGATCGCGGGGCTCGAAGTCCTGCGCATCATCAACGAGCCGACGGCGGCGGCCCTGGCCTATGGCCTCGAGAAGAAGGGCAGCGGCACGATCGCGGTCTACGATCTGGGCGGCGGCACCTTCGACGTCTCGGTCCTCGAGATCGGCGACGGCGTGTTCGAGGTGAAGTCGACCAACGGCGACACCTTCCTCGGCGGCGAGGATTTCGATGCCCGGATCATGGGCTACCTGGCCGACGAGTTCAAAAAAGAGCACGGCATCGATCTGCGCAAGGACAAGCTGGCTCTCCAGCGCCTCAAGGAAGCGTCGGAGAAGGCCAAGATCGAGCTCTCCAGCTCGATGCAGACCGAAGTCAATCTGCCCTTCATCACGGCGGACCAGACCGGACCCAAGCATCTCAACATCAAGCTGACGCGCGCCAAGCTCGAAGCCCTGGTCGACGATCTGGTCGAACGGACGATCGAGCCCTGCCGCGCCGCGCTCAAGGATGCCGGGTTGAAATCCTCCGAAATCGACGAGGTCATCCTGGTCGGCGGCATGACGCGCATGCCCAAGATCCAGGAGAAGGTGAAATCCTTCTTCGGCCGCGAGCCCCATAAGGGCGTGAACCCGGACGAGGTCGTCGCGATGGGCGCGGGCATCCAGGCCGGTGTCCTCAAGGGCGACGTCAAGGACGTGCTGCTGCTCGACGTGACGCCCCTCTCCCTCGGCATCGAGACCCTGGGCGGGGTGTTCACCCGCCTGATCGACCGCAACACGACGATCCCGACCCGCAAGGGCCAGACCTTCTCGACCGCGGAAGACAATCAGACGGCGGTGACCATCCGCGTCTTCCAGGGCGAACGGGAAATGGCGGCCGACAACAAGATGTTGGGCCAGTTCGACCTGGTCGGCCTGCCCTCCGCACCGCGCGGCGTGCCGCAGATCGAAGTCACCTTCGATATCGACGCCAACGGCATCGTCAATGTCTCGGCCAAGGACAAGGCGACGGCCAAGGAACAGCAGATCCGCATCCAGGCTTCGGGCGGGTTGGAAGACGGCGATATCGAGCAGATGGTCAAGGATGCCGAGATCCATGCCGAGGAGGATCGCAAACGGCGGGCCAGCGTCGAATCGCGCAACCAGGCCGATACCCTGATCTACAGCACGGAGAAGACGCTCTCCGAGCATGGTGACAAGATCTCGGCCGAGGAGAAGAGCGCGATCGAGGCGGATATCGCCGCCCTGCGTGAAATCCTCGACGGCGAGGATGTCGAGGCCATCCAGGCCAAGACCCAGGCTCTGGCCGAATCCTCGATGAAGCTCGGCGAAGCCCTCTACAAGGCGGGCGCCGGCGGCGAAGGCGAGGACGGCCCCGGTCCGAGTAATGGCCCGGACGGCGATGCCGGCGGCGGCGCGCAGGGCGCGGGCGACGATGGCGTGGTCGATGCCGAATTCGAGGAAGTCGACGAAGACAAGAAAAGCAAGTCCGCCTGATCGCCCGATAGGGTGCCCGTTAAGGTGAGTGCGGACGGAATGACGAAGCGGGTCCCGGCCTGCGCGAAAGCGCGGCCGGGACGCCGCACGTTCGGGACCTGAGCCTATGGCCAAGCGCGATTATTACGAAACCCTCGGCTGCGACCGCGGCGCCGACGAGACGGTGCTGAAGACCTCCTACCGC
>JAQCGR010000413.1 GCA_027619995.1 Pseudomonadota bacterium
TCTCGGCGCAGACCTGTGAAAACAGCGTCAGGGTCAAAGCCGTCTGATGCGTGGCCGCCGGATCGATATTGAGATAGCTGAGCGAGGAATAGCCCGTGCCGAAATCGTCGATCGCGACATGCAGCCCCATATCGCGAAAGCTCGCCAGGACCGCGCTGGCGGCTTCGGTGTCCTCCATCAGCATCGATTCGGTCATTTCCAGGGCCAGCCGGTCCGCGGGAAGCTCCGCATCCTCCAGGATGCGGCCGATAATGGCGGGCAGGCCGGGCTCGCGGAACTGGCGCGCGGACAGGTTCACGGCCATGCGCGGCGCATCCTGGACCAGAGTGGCCCAGGCGCGGGCCTGAATGCAGGCGGTCGTCAGCACCCAATGGCCGATCGGGACGATAAGGCCGGTTTCCTCGGCGATGGGGATGAACTGGTCCGGGCCGAGCAGGCCGAATTCCGGATGCTGCCAGCGCAGCAGCGCCTCGGTGCCCGCCAGCCTGCCGCTGCGCAGGTCGATCTGCGCCTGGTAGTGCAGGGCGAATTCGTTCCGGTCCAAGGCGCGATGCAGGCTGGTTTGCAGGACCAGGCGCTGCAACTCCCGCGCGGTCATCTTGCGGGTATAGAACTGGTGCGAGTTCCGGCCGCGCTCCTTCGCCTGATAGAGGGCGGTGCCCGCGCTGTTCATCAGGGTATCGGCGTTCCAGCCGCAGAGCGGATAGCCTGCGATGCCGATACTGGTCGTCACCAGGACTTCATGGCCGTTGAGTTCGAAGGGCGGGCGCATGGTGCGGCCGATGCGCTCGGCCACAGCCGCCGCGTCCTCCGGATTGGCGCCGTCTTCCAGCAAGACGCCGAACTCGTCATGGCCGACCCGGGCGAGGGAGGCCGCGCCGCCCAGGCAGTCGAACAGACGTTCGGCCGCGCCGCGCAGAAGCTGTTCGCCGGCCGCCGGGCCCATCGTCTCGTTGACCAGGGCAAAACGGTCGAGGGCGACGAGCATGAGGACCAGGCCCGTGTCGCCCTGCCGCGCCTGGGCGATCGCGCGGTTGAGGCGGTCGCGAAACAACACCCGGTTGGCAAGGCCCGTCAGGGCGTCGTATTGCGAGAGATAGCGGATGCGGTCCGAGGATTCGCGCCGGGCGACGGCGAAGCGGACGGCCCGGTCGAGCAGAGGCGCGGTGAGACGCGGCCGGACCAGGCAATCGGCCGCGCCGGCCTCGATCGCCCAGCGCTCCGTCTCCGGTGCCTCGGTCCGGGTCAACAGGATGATCGGCATGGCGCAGCAGGTTTCCCGCGCCTCGCGCAGCAGGTTGACCCCGGTGCCGCCATCGAGCCGGTCGTCGAGCAGCAACAGGTCATGGCTCGCTTCGCCGATCGCCTGGATGGCGGCGCCGTAGCCTTCGGCCCAGTCGAGCCGGTATTTGGCATGAAGGGATGCGCCGAGCAGACCGGCGATGCGGTCGCGGTCGGCTTCGTCATTACAGGCGAGAAGCACGCGTAAACATGTCGAATCGACCGGATCCGCCGGGCCTGTCTCGGCCAGCCGGTCCTTCTCGACGGACAGCGCGTCCGCCGCTTTGGTCGAAGCGATCGTCATTCCCGTCCTGCTCCTCGTCCAGACCGCCATCCTGGCGGCCCAACCGCGAGGACCGGCGCCGTTTCTCGACCTGCGCCGGCCGCTACCTGCGTATCGCCAACCTATCCGCGGCCGCTTTAAGATCGGGTTAACATCGCTCGTTCAGCCGACCCCCTTTGCCGCATTGCGCCGGTCGGGCAATCGCGGTAGTTACGGGGCGGGACGGGCCGCCGGAAGGGCGGCCCAAATCGTGCCGGGCGCGCCGCAAGGGCGCACCGCAATATTGGAGGCGAACCGCCGTGACCGAACGGGGCGAGGACGACGCCCTCCTGCCTGCCGGGCTGCGCGACGTGCTGCCGCCGGACGCGGCCCATGAGGCCCGCGTCGTGGCGGGCCTCCTGACCGTCTTCGAGCGGCGCGGCTACCAACGGGTCAAACCGCCGCTGGTCGAATTCGAGGAGAGCCTGCTGCGCGACGCCGGTGCGGCCATGGCCGCCCATACCATTCGCATGATGGACCCGGTGTCCCAGCGCATGATGGGGCTGCGCGCGGATATGACCCTGCAGATCGCGCGGATCGCGACCTCGCGCCTGGCCAAGGCGTCGCGCCCGCTGCGCCTCAGCTATGCGGGCGACGTTCTGCGCGTACGCGGCACCCAGCTCACGCCCGAGCGCCAGCTGGGCCAGGTCGGCGCCGAGCTGATCGGCTCGGAGGCGCCGGCGGCCGATGCCGAAGTCCTGGTCATGGCGGTCGAGGCGCTGACGGCGGCCGGAGTCACCGGGCTGACCGTCGATCTGACGATACCGACCCTGGTTTCGGCGCTGTGCGAGGGGCTGGCGGTCAAGGCGCCGGCTTCGCGCCATCTGCGCAATGCCCTGGATCACAAGGATGCGGCGGCTGTCGCGCTGGCCGCCGGCGGTCATGCCGATCTGTTCGCCGCCCTGGTCGATGCCGCGGGCCCGGCGCCCGACGCTCTCA
>JAQCGR010000414.1 GCA_027619995.1 Pseudomonadota bacterium
CGGGGCGCGCCGGCATCGAGGGCTGGATCGCCGCCGCGCCGACCATGGCCGCGGCGCGCGGGGCCGCACCCCTGGCCGCCCTGGCGGAGGAAGAGGCCATTCCCTTCGCCGAAGGGGTTTTCGACCTCGTGATCTCCTCCTTCGCCCTGCATTGGGTCAACGACCTGCCGGGCACCCTGCTCCAGGCCCGCCGCTGCCTCAAGCCGGACGGCCTGTTCCTGGCCGCGTTGCCGGGCGGCGACAGCCTGATCGAATTGCGCGCCGCCCTGCTGGAGGCCGAGGCCATGATCTCGGGCGGGGCCAGCCCCCGGGTCTCGCCCTTCGTCGATCTGCGTGACGCGGCGGCCCTGCTGCAGCGCGCGGGCTTCGCCCTGCCGGTCGGCGATGTCGACACCATCACCGTGTCCTATAGCGATCCCCTGGCCCTGATGCGCGACCTGCGCGGCATGGGCGAGACCAATGCGATGGCCACCCGCCCGCGCGGCTTCCTGCGCCGCGACCTGCTGCTCGAAGCCGCGCGCATCTACCAGACCCGCCATGGCGGGCCCGATGGCCGCGTTCCCGCGACCTTCCAGATCGTCTTCCTGACCGGCTGGGCGCCCGATGCAAGCCAGCCCCGCGCCCTGCGGCCGGGCAGCGCCCAGGCCCGGCTGGCGGAAGCCTTGGACGGCACGGAGATCGCGAGCGGGGTCAAGGCCGGACCCGGGCGACGGGGGAAGCCCTAGAAGAGGCCGTGGTCGCCCCGCGTCACGTCGCGTCGTGGAAGATGATGCCGAGGGCATGGCGGCCGCCCGCGCGCAGCCGGCTGACTCCATGGCGCATGACGACTCGGTAGAAGCCCGGCTTGCCGAGAACCGGCCGGCGGTTGACGCAGAACAGCACCGCCTCGCCCCGGCCCAGGGGCACCACCTCGCCGCGCGACTGCATGCGCGGGCGCTGCTCGACCAGCAGGAACTCGCCGCCTTCGAATACCGCCGGATCGCTCAGCAGGATGGTCGCCTGGATGGGAAAGGCCAGCGGCCCGTATAGGTCCTGGTGCAGCCGGTTGAAATCGCCCGGCCCGTAGCGCAACAGCAAGGGCGTCGGCCGCGCCTGGCCACCCGCCCGGCAGCGGTCGAGAAATGCCGCGAGATCGGGCGGATAGGCCGCCTCTTCGCCCAGGGCCTCGGCCCAGGCATTGGTCAAGGGCGCGAGATGGGGATAGAGCGACGCGCGCAGCACGGTCACCGAATCCGGCAGCGGATAGTCGAAATAGCGATATTCGCCGCACCCGAGCCCATGGCGCGCCATCACCACCCGGCTGCGGAAACCGTCCTCCCAGTCGTAGAGCGCGACCAGTCCGTCGCATTCCGCGGCACTCAGCAGCGGCCCGGTCGTCGCCCAGCCCTCTGAATCGAGGCGGCCCCGCAAGTCGTCCCAGGGCAGCGCGTCGATCCGCTCGGCAATCGTCGTCTTCGTCATGATCGGCGCAGTCTGGCGCGGACGCGCGGCACGAACCATCCGCTTCTTGCGGCCGAACCGGCGATGGCCGGCTGTGAAAACAGCCTGCAAGGGCCAAGCCTGAAGAAAGTCCCACCGTCCTCACCCTGAGCTTGTCGAAGGGCGAGGATTGCAGTCCGCATGACTGTGCCACCGCCTACACGTCGACAGGTTCAGCATGAGGCTCACTAAAACGCGACTTCGTCCGTAGGAACTCTAGGCAGCCCCGCTACAGAAAATCCCGCAGCATGGCGATCAGCGGCTTGTCGGCCGGCGGCATGGGGTAATCGGCCAGATCTCCGATACGCACCCATTTCAGGACCTGGCCTTCCATGGCCCGCGCCTGGCCGTCCCAGACCCGGCAGGCGTAGAGCGGCATCAGCAGATGGAAATCTTCATAGGCATGGGAGGCGAAGGTGAGGGGCGCGAGGCAGCTTGCCGCCACGTCGAGATCCAACTCCTCCTTCAATTCGCGGATCAGCGCGGCCTCGGGCGTTTCCCCGGCCGCGACTTTGCCGCCCGGGAATTCCCAGAGTCCGGCCATCGGCTTGCCCTCGGGCCGCTTGGCGATCAGCACCCTGCCGTCGATATCGATCAGGGCGACGGCGGCGACGAGGACGATCGGTTTCGCGGGCTTCCGCCCGCCGCGCCAGTCTTCCGCCGTCAGGCGGGTCAGCACGATCACGCGGTCGCCGCCGCGCTCCGGTGCCGGGCGCAACACCCGGCCGGCGGCGGTCATGCCGAGCTTTTCCTGGATACGCAGAGAGGCGTGGTTGTCGGGAAAGGCTCCCGCCTGCAACAGGGGCTCGTCCAGAACGCCGAAGACATAATCGACCGCCGCGCGCGCGGCCTCGGTCATGTATCCCTGGCCCCAGAAGGCGCGGCCGAGGAAAAAGCCGAGTTCCATCGGCTCGTCCTCATCCGCTGGGACGAGGCCGACACAGCCCAGAATGCGGCCATCCTCGCGCCGGCGAATCGCGAAGACCGTTTCGCCGGCCTCCTCAACGCGCGCCGCATACCAGGCCTCGGCATCGTTCGGGCCATAGGGATGGGGGATATT
>JAQCGR010000415.1 GCA_027619995.1 Pseudomonadota bacterium
TGGCAGAAGCGCGGCGGCACGGCCCGCCATGACGCCGTCGCCTGGGGCTATGCCCGGGCCGCCGATGCCCGCGGCGTCGACCTGATCCAGCATTGCGAGGTCACCGGCTTCCGCATCGAAGGCGGAAGGGTTAAGGGAGTGGAGACCGTCAAGGGCTTCATTGGCGCCGACGCGGTCGCCCTGGTGCCGGCGGGCCATTCCGGCATGCTCGCCGCCAAGGCGGGCTTCCGCCTGCCGATCGAGAGCGTGACCATGCAGGCCATGGTCTCGGAGCCGGTTAAGCCCTGTCTGGACACCGTGGTGATGAGCCCGATTCCCTTCTCCCTCAGCCAGTCGGACAAGGGAGAACTGGTCTTCGGGATGAGCACGGAACCCTATAATTCCTATTCCCAGCGCGGCACCCTGCCGCATATCGAGCAGATCTGCGCCAATGTGGTGTCGGTCCTGCCCGGCCTCAGCCGGTTGCGCATGATGCGCAAGTGGGGCGGCGTGCTCGATGTCAGCCGCGATGTCAGCCCGATCATGGGCCATACGCCGGTCGCCGGCATGCATATCAATTGCGGCTGGGGCACGGGCGGCTTCAAGTCGATTCCCGGGTCCGGCTGGGCCTTCGCCCATAGCATCGCCGAGGACCGCCCCCACGACCTGATGCTGCCCTTCGGGCTCAATCGGTTCAGCGCGGGGGCCCTGATCGACGAACACGCCGCGTCCGGATCCTTCGAGGCGTTCAAATGAGGGACGGGCAAATGAGCGGCGGGCGAGCGAGCGGCGAGAAGATGAGTGCAAGCGCAGGAATGAGGCGACTGAGATGCTGTTGATCGAATGTCCGTTTTGTGGGCCGCGCGCGGAGGTCGAGTTCCGTTGCAGTGGCGAGGGGCATATCGCCAGACCCGAAGCGCCGGATAGCATTCCGGACGAGGCCTGGGCCGATTACGTCTATATGCGGACCAATCCCAAGGGCCTGCATTTCGAACGCTGGATGCACCAGCATGGCTGCCGCCGCTGGTTCTGCGTCGCGCGCGACACGGTGACGCACAAAATCCGGGCGATCTACAAGCTGGGCGAGCCCAAGCCCGCGCTCCAGGACCCAACGACCGAAACCGGGAAGGGGGCCTGACCATGCAGCGCAACAGGCTGGCCGAGGGCGGGCGGATCGACCGCTCGCGCCCGTTGACCTTCATGTTCAATGGCCGCAGCTACGAGGGCTTCGCGGGCGATACCCTGGCTTCGGCCCTGCTGGCCAATGAGGTGCGCGTCGTCGGACGCAGTTTCAAGTATCACCGGGCGCGCGGCATCGTCGCGGCGGGTATGGAAGAGCCCAACGCCCTGGTCCAGCTTGGTAAGGGCGGTTTCGAGGAAGCCAATGCCCGGGCCACCCAGATCGAGCTGTTCGACGGGCTCGACGCCGACAGCGTGAATTGCTGGCCCAGCCCGGACCTGGATTTCGGCGCGGCCGCGGGTTTCTTCTCGCGCCTGCTGCCGGCCGGCTTCTACTACAAGACATTCATGTGGCCGCCGAAACTGTGGATGACCTACGAGCATTTCATCCGCCGCGCGGCCGGGCTGGGCAAGGCCCCCAAATCGCCCGATGCCGATGCCTATGACAAGCGCTGGGCCCATTGCGACGTGTTGGTCGCGGGCGGCGGTCCGGCGGGGCTGGCGGCTGCGCTGGCGGCGGGACGCGCGGGCGCCCGGGTCGTCCTGGCGGACGAACAGGTCGAATTCGGCGGTGCCTTGTTGGACGCTCATGACGAGATCGACGGCCGCCCGGCGCTCGATTGGGTCGCCGATGCCCTGGCCGAGTTGCGGGCCATGCCGGATGTGCGGCTGATCGCGCGCGGCACCGTCGCGTCCTACTACGATCACAATTTCCTCGCGGTCTATGAACGGCTGACCGATCATCTCGGGCCGCAGGCGGATGCCGGGCCGGGCAATCCGCGCGGCCGGCTGTGGAAGATCAGGGCCCGGCAGGTCGTGCTCGCCACCGGATCGCATGAGCGTCCCCTGGTTTTCGCCGATAACGACCGGCCCGGGGTCATGCTGGCCGGCGCCGTTCGCGCCTATCTGAACCGCTACGGTGTGCGCCCGGGCCAGCGAGGCGTGGTCTTCACCAACAACGATTCGGCCTATGGTGCGGCGATCGACATGGCGGACGCGGGCATCGCGGTCCCGGCCATCGTCGATCTGCGGCCCGATCCGGACGGCGATGCGGTGCGCGCGGCGCGCGAGCGGGGGATAGAGATCCTGGCCAATCACGCGGTCGTCGCGGTCTCCGGCGCCAAGGGTCTGCGTGGGGTCGAGGTCGCGCCGATCGATGCCTCCGGCAAGGGGCTGGCGGGGGACGCGCGGCGCATCGCCTGCGATCATCTTGCGGTCTCGGGCGGCTGGAATCCGGCGGTTCATCTGTTTTCCCAATCGCGCGGCAAGCTTGACTTCAACGCGGAACTCAACTGCTTCGTGCCGGGCGAATCCTTCCAGCCGGAAAGCTCGGCCGGCGCCTGCAACGGCGCCTTCGGCCTGGCCGCCTGCCTGGCCCAGG
>JAQCGR010000416.1 GCA_027619995.1 Pseudomonadota bacterium
TTGAATCAGAAATCCCGATCCAACGGAATCCCCTATTTCGATTCACGCAGATCGGATGATGCTCTAGGCCTACACTACCCCGCGTCCGATATTCCGCAGCCGGCGCGCCGCCAGCTGATCCTGAACCCGATCCGCGTGATCGCCGATGTCGAAGACGTGCCGGCCGTTATCCTTAGCCTGGGCGAAGCGGCCGGGGGAACGCCGCTCGATCTCAGCTACTCCCAGCTTCGCGCGGTTTCGCCCATCCATATTCAATATCTGAAAAACATGGGTGTGCGCGCCACGCTCACGATATCGCTCATCGCGAAAGGCAAACTGTGGGGCCTGATCGCATGCCACCACTATCAGCCGCGGCGTCTCTCGGTCACGGAGTTCCGTCTTTGCGAACTGCTGGGCGGCCTGCTCGGCAATTTCATTCGGAGCCTGGAGAACACCGAAGAACTCATCCAAACCATGGCGGCCGAGAAGCTGGCTTTCAATCTTGAGATCGGCGCCCATTCCGGCACCGATGTGGCATCGCTCGTGGCGGCGCGCGCGGACGCCCTCATGGGCGTGGTCGACGCGGAAGGCCTGGTTCTGAACTGCGGCGGACGCACGACCGTATTGGGGAAGGTTGCCAACCCGGTGCCCGATTTCGCGGCTTTACCGGCGCGCGGCTCGGACGGCGCCCGGACCTTCGATTGCCTCTCGGACAGTCTGGCGCTGTCCGACGAGCAGGTCTCGGTAACCGCTGGCGGGGCGATTCTGGATCTGTCCGAGGATGGGCAGGACTTCATATTTTTCTCTCGCCCGAACTACCTGCGCACCGTGCAATGGGCAGGCGATCCCCGGAAGAGCGTCTTGCGCACGGGTT
Organism: Pseudomonadota bacterium; assembly: GCA_027619995.1. GTDB lineage: Bacteria > Pseudomonadota > Alphaproteobacteria > CADEGL01 > CADEGL01 > JABIRQ01. The sequence continues at coordinate 854 of JAQCGR010000416.1, forward strand.
CCGATGACGGCCCGCAGTCGCTGACCCCCCGGACCTCGTTCGAGCTTTGGCGCGAGACGGTGGGCGGCAGGTGTCGCCCCTTCTTGCCCGCGACCCGGGAGGCGTTGCGCGTCCTTCGGAGGGCCCTCTTCGCCCTGTGCAGCGGGGAAAGGGCGCGCCAGGCCTTGATGGAAAAGGCAACATCCGAAGCCGAGATGGCGCAGCTCAGACTGCAACTGCTCGATGCCGCGCGCCAGAATTCCCTGGGCGAATTGGCGGGCGTCATGGCGCATGAGTTGAATCAGCCCTTGGCCGCTTTGATGAACTATGTGGGCGCCTGTCGTCAGGTTCTGAGCCAGATGGAAGGCCCCTCGCAGCCGGAAATCATGGAACTGATCGACGAGGCGCAGACGGAGGCAAACCGCGCCGGTTTGCTGGTTCGGCGGCTGAAGGGCCTTATCGAGAGCGGCGATCTCGATCCGACAAACCTGGACGTCAACCAGCTTGTGGTATCCGCCGCGCAACTTGCGATCTCGGCGAGTTCGGATCCGGAGGTTGAATTCCGCATGGAAGCGGCGGAGAACCTGCCGGCGATCTGGGCGGACCGTCTGCAGTTCGAACAGGTTATCTTCAACCTTGTGAGAAACAGTATCGAGGCAATGCAGGACAGCGCGACGAAAAGGCTGACCGCGGCGACCCGTGAGGTGGAGGGGATGGTCGAGGTCGTCATTCGAGATACCGGACCCGGTGTCTCGGATGATATGAGCATGGGCCTGTTCGAGGCGTTCAACTCGAACAAACTGGGTGGCATGGGAATCGGTCTTTCGCTCTGCCGAAGGATCGTTCGCGCGCATGGTGGCGAGATCGAAGCGCGGCAGACGGGAGAGGGCGCGGAATTCGCCTTCACGATACCCGTAACGGCTTCCGAACAGGCCCATGACTGACGCCGCCTCGACCGTCTACATCGTCGATGATGATCGCGCCGTTCGCCTTTCCCTGGCGGCTCTTCTCAAGGCGCACGGATTCATGAGGGAGGTCTTCGCCTCGGCTGCGGCGTTTCTCGATGCACTGACCGCAGACAGCGACGGCTGCGTGGTGCTGGATGTCAGGATGCCGGGGATGAGCGGTTTGGATCTCCAGAGGCGCTTGGCGAAGGACGGCGTTCCGCTGCCGGTCATCATCATTTCCGGGCATGGCGATATTCCGATGGCTGTCGAAGCGATGCGCGTGGGGGCTGTCGACTTCCTCGAAAAGCCCTGTCCACCGGAGCGGGTGTTGAGTGCCGTCCGCCAAGCTCTCGAAGACCGAGGGAAGCCGGACCGCGGTCTGGTGCCGCCGGCGGAGGTTGCCGAAAGACTGGAACGGCTCACGCCGCGCGAGCGAGAGGTTCTAGACCATCTCATACTCGGAAAAATTAACAAGGTAATCGCCCGCGACCTGGGCATCAGTCAGCGGACGGTCGAGATTCACCGCGCACGTATCAAGGAAAAGCTGGAAGCGCCGAGCCTGGCCGACCTGATCCGGATGATGCTCTAGCCCGATTCCGTGACACCGGCCATGGTCGGTTCCCGGAGCGCAGCGGCGGCGTTCCGTATCCATCGTGGAAATTCCCGTATGGATCGCGCCGCGGCGCGCCGCTAGAGCATCATCCGATCTGCGTGAATCGAAATAGGGGATTCCGTTGGATCGGGATTTCTGATTC
>JAQCGR010000417.1 GCA_027619995.1 Pseudomonadota bacterium
ATCCAGGGTCACGATCAACCGTGTGGGAGGGGCCCACATGGGGAATCCCGGTTCAAATCTGTCTCTCCGGCGGCGCCGGCAAATGCCTCGCCCGCGCGATCCTCTCGCGCGAGGATTTCATCCTCGATTCGACCGTCGCCCGGGCGGCGGCGGGGCGGGATCTGGGCGCGGCGCTCGACTGTGAATATCGCCCTCGCAACCTCAATGACCGTCGCGCAGCTTTCCGAGAATGGTCTCCAGCGACCGTTTCAGCTTGTCCGCCGCGCCCTTCGCCGCCTTCTCCACGGTCGCCGCTTCATGCTTGACGGCCGTGGGCCGGCGGCCTTCGAGGCGGGCCTCGATCACGCAATGCTTGTCGTCCTGGCCGCCCTTGCCGGCATTCGCGTCGCTGAGATGGACTTCAAGCGTCGTGATGTGATCACCGAACCGTGCGAGGGCGTGGCGCACCAACTCTTCGATCCGCTCCGTGAGGCCCTCGCCCCCGGCAATGTTGCTATCCGTCCTGACCTCGATATGCATGGCCGCTTCCTCTTAAATTATCCTGCGCGTCCTGCAGAACTTTCGCGCCTTCTCTCCTTCATCTAGGGCGTTGGGCGGCCGATCCCAAATTTTGCCAAGTTCCGACAATCGATTTTCCGACTCCGGCGATACCGCCATTTCCCCGGCTGATACAGTGTTGAACCGAACCTGATCCTCGCCCAATTCCTCGGCCCGATTCCACGCAAGGGAACACCCACCATGCCCAGCCCCCTCGAAACCACCCCCCTCAAAGTCTGTCTCTCCGGCGCCACCGGCGGCGTCGGGCGCTGCCTCGCCCGCGCGATCCTCGCGCATGACGAGTTCATCCTCGACTCGGCCGTGGCCCGGGCGGCGGCGGGGCGGGATCTGGGGGAGGCGATCGGGCAAGAGCCTTGCGGGGTCGTGGTGACCGACGACCTGGGCGCGGCCCTCGACCGCAAGCCCGATGTGGTGATCGACTACACCCATCCCTCGGTCCGCATGGCCAATGTCATGGCGGCGGTCGAGCGCAAGGTGCCGATGGTGATCGGCACGACCGGCTTCTCCTCGCCCGAATTCGAGGAGATCGACCATGCGGCGCGGACCGCCGGGATCGGCCTCGCCACCGGCAATTTTTCCCTCACCGCCGCCCTGCTCCAGCATTTCGCCGTGATGGCGGCCGCCCATCTGCCCCATTACACGGTGCTGGAATACTGCAAGGCGGAGAAGCCCGACGTGCCCAGCGGCACGGCGCGCGAGGTGGCCGAGCTGATGGCCGAGGTGCGCAAGCCCGACTACGCCCTCTCGGCCGGGGACCATATCGGCTACACCGATTCCCTGGGGGCCGAGATCGACGGGGTGCGGGTCCATGCCGTACGCCTGCCCGGCTATTCCGCCGGGGTCGAGGTCCTGTTCGGCCTCAAGGGCGAGCGCCTGGCCCTGCGCCACGAGATGGGCACGGACGAATCGATCTTCGTCGAGGGCTCGCTCCTCGCCGCCCAAAAGGTCCAGGGCTTCCAGGGCCTGGTGCGCGGGCTCGACAAGCTGATCTTCGATAGCTGAGCAAGCGGTCGCGGATTCTTCGCGCGCAACGGCCTGGGATGCCCTAGAAGTTCTGGGCGGCGATTGGTCCGTTCCCAGCCTGTTCAGGAACATCCCCCCATGACCGAGAAAACCCAAGCCAGTCGTTTCGACGAGGCCGACCGCCTCGAGGACGAAGCCCTCGACGATCTTCCTGCCCGTTCCGTTTGCATCTGCGGCGCCTGCTTCACCATAGGCCGATAACCGCCCGGATCGCCGGCCGCCGGTCCAGGTGGGGCCGGTCGCGGTTTCGTACTATGGTGGAGACCGTGGCGCCTCGGTGTCACGTCATGTCCGCAAATGGAATGGAGTCCCCCCATGATCGAAGACATTCGTCTGGATGAATGCGAGACGCTCGACGACGAGGCGCTCGACCGCGATGACGGCCGGGCCGTCTTCACCGGCGTGATGACGGCCGTCTGCGCCTAGCCGCCAAGGCGCTACCCTCGTCGCGCCAATCTTCAGTCATATCCTCGCCAGACATATCTTGGGTCGGCGGTGGTTGGGTTCTGCGCCGTGGTCGCCGAATATATTTCGAGAAATGCCGAATTAATAGTTTCGACCTGACGCGGAATTGACGGATCCCGAGGCGCTGCGCAAGGGCGGGAAAGCCGGGCTTCGGGGTTCGGCATTCGGGCTCCGGTGCGGCGCCATCCGCGGCGCCGAAAATCCGCGTCCTTGGACTGGTGGAATGCTATATTTCCACCCGCGCGGCATTGGGCCGCGCACCAGGAAGGACATCCCCATGACCGAGAATATCAACCTCGACGATCTGGACCTGATCGAGGACGAGGCGCTCGACGCCACCGCCGCCCGGGCCATCATTTGCATGTACCCCTGCGTCGCCTGCCGGCAATAGCCGACCCGGCCGACCGAACGACGGCCGGCGCCGCCCTTATCGGGGCGGCGCCGGTTCCGTTTCGGGCTATAGTGCTCTT
>JAQCGR010000418.1 GCA_027619995.1 Pseudomonadota bacterium
GCGGGAGACCAGAACTGCTCGATCAGGGTGCCCGCCTGGCAGGAGATCTCGACCCCGTCGACATCGCCCTCGCGCACGCGACGCGCCGCCTCTGCGTAATTGCGCCGGGTGCGGCGGATGTCGTGATCCTCCATCGCCACGGGAAAGGAGCCGTGGATCAGTTCCCGCCGGCAGGAGGATGAGAAGGACGGCAGCCAGTTCGAGATGTCCCAGCGCTCGCGCCGGCCGCCATGGGTCAGCTGCACGGTCCAGGCCGCGCCGTGCTCGTGGATCGCGGCCGACATTTTGCGGAACTCGGGCACCACTGCGTCGGTCGACGCATCGACCTGGCCGTAATAGATCGAATTCTCGGGTGAAACCGTGGTTGCCCCCATCTGGGTCAGGCCGATGCCGCCCCGGGCCTTCTCCGCCTGATAGGCGATATAGCGGTCGGTGATACGGCCATTGTCCTCATAGGCCGGCGCATGGCTCGTGCTCAGAAAGCGATTGCGAATCTCCAGGCCCTTGATCCGCAGCGGCTGGAACAATGCGTCGTATTTGCCCATGGTCAGGCGTTCCCCCGGTTTCGATGTGATGAAAGAGTGTATTCGCGGGCGAGGTCTTGGCGAGAGGAATCCGTCGCGCGGCGTCCGCGGCTATGGCCCGCGGCCCGGGGCATGGCTAGTGTGCCGGCCGAACTGAGTGTTTCCGCCGAGGACTGTCGCACGATGCGCCTTCTAACGCTTGTCGGACTGTTGGCCGGTCTCATTCTGACCGGCTATCTGATCTCTCTCCACGATGTCGATGCCGTTTGGACTTCGCTCGTCGCGGTGGGGTGGGGTTTCGTGCTGATTTGCCTGCTCCTGATGCTGAATATCGTCGTCGATGCCCAATGCTTTCGCCTGATCTTTCCACCCGCCGCCATGCCGTCCTATTGGCGCGTGGTTTGGGGCACCTTCGTCTCGCGCGCGGTCAATACCTTGCTGCCCATGGCGGCCGTGGGGGGCGAGCTGGTCAAGGCCCGCATCGTGATCCAGGGCGGATCGCCCGGGGTGCTGGTCGGAGCGGCAACCGTCGTGGACAAGACCGTGCAGGCCGCGTCCCTCAGTCTCTGGGGCCTGTTTGGCCTGGCCGTCCTTCTCGCTTCCGGCGCGGAGGGCGGAATCGTGCGCGGGGCCGCGCTCGCGGTCATCGGATTGGGGCTGGGCGCCGCCGGCTTCGTTTTGGTCCAACGGACGGGGGCACTGGCCTCTTTCGCGCGGCGCGTTCAGATCCTGTTTGGCAGGCGCGCCGGGGCGCGTGTCGCGCGTTTCGTCGATATCGCGTCGTGCTCGGACGAGGCGCTCAAGGACACCTATCGCAGGCCCTGGCGATTCGTTGCGGCCGTGCTTTTGATGACGGTTTCTCGCGTGTTTACCGTCTTGGAGGTCTGGCTCGTTGCGCGGCTGATCGGCCTGCCCATCGATTTCCTCGATGCGCTGATGCTGGAGAGCCTGACCAGCGCGATTCGGGGCGCGATTTTCGTCGTACCGGTCGGAATCGGTGTCCAGGAAAGCGCTTTCGTCTTGCTGGGCGCCCTGTTCGGCTGGCCGGCCGAGGCCATGCTGGCCATTTCCCTGGCGACTCGCGGCCGCGAGATCGTGCTTGCCATTCCGGGCCTCATCGGCTGGCAGATCGCCGAGAGCCGGATCCTCTTCCGTCGGGTCAAACGGCCTCGCGCGGCGGAAGGGTAGGCCAGCCCAGCCATTGCTCCGGCCGGGCGCGGACATGGACGGTCTGGCGCTTCGGCAGGGACGCGCGCAGCCTCCGGCGTTGCTGTCCTGATGCGACGCATTGCCGCCATGCATTTGCGGAGCTATGCCATGGTCGGAATATCGGTCCAGAATGTAGTTTGCGGGACAATATGATGACGCTTTGGCGCTCGGTCGTTATGTTGCGCGCTATCGGCCCGGCGGACTGTATGCCGGCATCTATCGCTGAAAAAACGAAGAGATTTGATCATGGGCGTTGTGCTGAAAAGCGATGAGCGTGACCGGCCGGTCGCCGGCAAGGCGGCGCGGCTGGGCGCAATGTTGGCCTCGCCGGATCTGCGCTTCCTGATGGAGGCCCATAACGGATTGTCGGCCAAGATCGTCGAGGAGGCGGGGTTCCAGGGAATCTGGGCGTCCGGCCTGTCGATTTCCGCCGCGCTGGGCGTGCGCGACAATAACGAAGCGTCCTGGACCCAGGTGCTCGAGGTCATCGAGTTCATGGCCGATGCGACGACGATTCCGATCCTGTTGGACGGCGACACCGGCTACGGCAACTTCAACAATTTTCGTCGTCTGGTACGCAAGCTCTGCCAGCGTGGGGTCGCGGGCGTCTGTATCGAGGACAAGCAGTTCCCGAAAACGAATTCGTTCCTGGGCGAGAATCAGCCCCTGGCCGATATCGACGAGTTCTGCGGCAAGATCAAGGCCGGCAAGGACAGCCAGACCGATCCCGATTTCAACGTCGTCGCGCGGATCGAGGCGCTGATCGCCGGCTGGGGA
>JAQCGR010000048.1 GCA_027619995.1 Pseudomonadota bacterium
TCCGGCGGGGTCATGTTGAACACGTTGTCGACCACCGTGTATTGCCAATAGCCGAGCCGGGCCAGGGGGCGGAAGCGCAACACGTCGACCAGCCCATCCTCGCCGATGATCGACTCGTCGATATGGATGCCGACCACCGTGCCGAAGACCACGGCATTGGTCTTGTCGCCGTCATTGGGCAGTTCGACCGTTTTCAGATATTCGCATTCGAAGGCGATGGGCGATTCGCCGACGCGCGGCGCCTTGACCTTGCGGCAGGGCGCCTTGGTCAGGCCGGCATGCTCGAACTCGTCGACCTCCGGGCCGTAGCTGCCCGAGGAATCGTTCATCTGGCTGGTCAGGGATTCGGCCGCCATGTTGAAGACGAATTCCCCCGTCTCCTCGGCATTGATCCGGCTGTCCTTGGTGCGCGGTCCGGGCAGGCTGCCGGCGCAGAACATCACGATGGGCGGCTTTTCGGAGGCGGCATTGAAGAAGCTGTAGGGCGCGAGATTGGGCACGCCGTCCGTCGAGAGGGTCGAGATCCAGCCGATCGGGCGGGGCACCACCAGGCTCTTGAACGGATTATGCGGCAGGCCGTGGTCGTGCGGTTCGTAGAACATGGTCCCGGGTCCCTTTTCGTTGTCCGGATCTAAAGCCCGCCGCAGGCGCGTCAGGTGGGTCGGGTGTCGTGGCGCGAGGCGAAACGCGCTTCCATGGCGTCCCACAGATCGCGTTCGAGATGCGCCCCGTCCAACCGGTTGATCTCGTGCAGCCCGGTGGGCGAAGTGACGTTGATCTCGGTCATGTAGTCGCCGATCACGTCGATGCCGACGAAGACCAGCCCCTTCTCGCGCAGGGCCGGGCCGATCGCCTCGCAGATATCGCGCTCGCGCGACGTGAGTTCGCATTTCTGGGCCACGCCGCCGGCATGGAAATTGGCCCGCGCCTCGCCCGCCTGGGGCACGCGCGAGACCGCGCCCTTGGCCACGCCGTCGACCAGGATGATACGTTTGTCGCCCTTCCGGATTTCCGGCAGATAGCGCTGGATGATGATCGGCTCGCGGTAGAGGCCGGTGAACATCTCGAGCAGCGAGGTCAGGTTCTCGTCACCGGGCCCGATATGGAAGACCCCCGCGCCGCCATTGCCGAACAGCGGCTTGACGATGATGTCCTTGTGCTCGGCGCGGAAGGCCATGATCTCCTCGCGGTCCGAGGTGATCAGGGTGGGCGGCATCAGCTCCGGGAAATGGGTGACGAAAAGCTTCTCGGGCGCGTTGCGGACATGGACCGGGTCGTTGACCACCATGGTCGCCGGGTGGACATGCTCAAGAATATGGGTCGCGGTGATATAGGCCATGTCGAAGGGCGGGTCCTGGCGCATCAGGATGATGTCCATGCCCGCCAGGTCGACCTTCTCCATCGCGCCGAAGGTGAAATGGTTGCCGCGCTCGGCCCGGACCTGCAGCGGCCGCGCTTTGGCGATCGCGCGGTCGCCGCGCAGGCTCAAATGCTGGGGCAGATAGTGGAACAGGCCGAAACCGCGGCGCTGCGCTTCCAACGCCAGCAGAAAGGTGCTGTCGGCGTTGATGTCGATTCCCTCGATGGGGTCCATTTGGATGGCGACGGCGAGGCTCATGTCCCTCCCCCGGGCAGCGCTGTGATTGGGCGGTCCGCACCATACACCGGCCTCGGCGCGGCCGCGACGGTCAGTTGAGGCTGTTCAGTTGAGCCGGTTGCGCAGCCGCTGGATGAGCTGGGCCGCGCGGTAGCGCGTCTCCGGATCGGGCGCCAGATCGCCGACCTGCCCGGCGGCCAGGATGGCGGCGCGCAGATTGCCCTGATTGGCATGCAGGGCCGCCGCTTCCCACCACAGTTCGAGCCGGTCGGGGGCGAAGATCAGCATCTGTTCCAGGGTCTCCAGCGCCGCGGCCGCCTCGCCGGCCTGCAGGCGGCGCAGCTTGATGTTGTTCTGCAGGCGCAGCAGCACGTCGCGGTCGCCGACCGCGGCGTAATGCTCGGGCCGCAATTCGGCATCCTCTCCCGCCATGGCCTTGAGCATGGCGCGCAATTCGCCCGGGCTCTGGCGCAGGCAGCCATGGAAGGGGTCGAGTATGGCGCGCTCACCCTCGTGATCCAGGCGGATCAGGAAATGGCCGGGAAAGCCCAGTCCGGCCATATCCCAGCCGGCGGCCCGGCCGGCATGGAGGCAGAGGATCGCCAGGGCGACCGGCAGGCCCTTGCGTCGGTCGATGACGCGCATGAGGTTGGCGTTCTGCAGATCGTCATAGGTCTTGTCGTCGCCGGCATAGCCGTGGCGCAGATAGATCGTCTCGGCCAGGGCGGCGATCCGCTCCTCCAGATCCGCCGCGCCCTCGGCCGCGCTCCGCAGATCGGCCGCCAGTTGATCGAGATGCGCGCGGTAGCGATCGAGGGGCACGCGCGGCCGGTCCAGGGCCGCCAGGGCCAAGGCGCCCGCCGCGATATCGAGCGGCGCCTCGCCTGCGCCCGCCAGGCGGCGCAGGATCGCTTCGGCCTCGGGCCTTGTGTCGCTCATGGCTGCCCGCCGCTCAAGATTCGTTCCCCGCATTCTCTGCGGGGGCGTCCATGATCCGCACATAGGTCACGATATTGCGCACCCGGGGGACATCGCGGGCCCGGTTGCGCACGCGGTCCAACTCCTGGCGGTCGCGCGCGATGCCGGTCAGATAGACGGTGCCGTTCACGGTGGTGACATTGTAGTTGATGGCCGAGACCTCCGGATCGAGCAGCAGATCGGTCTTGAGGGTGAGGGAAATCCATTCGTCCCGCGCCTGGTCGATCAGCCCGCGCTGGTCCTCGACCTGGATCTCGTCGATCACTTGCTTGACGCCGTCCGCCTGCCAGGCGAGCCGGATCGCCGCGACCTGATTTTCGGGATAGCGCACCGCGCCGGTGATCACCACCTTTCCCTCGACCACCGAGGTGTCCAGTTTGCGGAACAGGCCCAGGTCGTGCCTGGCCCAGAGATAGTTGATCTCGCTCGCGATGACATTGTCGTCGATCGCATCCTCGACGCTGCGTTCCTGGGCGGCGGTCTTGATCGCCGTGGCGCCGGCGCCGATCGCCACGCCGGTCGGCGAACAGCCGGCCAGGGCCGGCGCGACAAGCGCGGCGGCGAGAATGAATCCGGCGATGATTTGGCTGTGGCCCACGGCCCCTTGTCTAGCCGCCCAATCCCCGAGCGCCAAGAGAACGATTCTCGCGCAGCATCGCCTGGGCGCAGATATAGCCCCAGGTCATGCCCGGCCCGATCGTCGTGCCCGCGCCCAGCGATCGCGTGCCGAAGGGATTGGCCATGGCGTTGCCGGCGCAATAGAGGCCGGCGATCACGCTGCCGTCCGGGCGCAGCACCTGGCCCTGGTCGTTGGTCCGCGGCCCGCCCTTGGTGCCCAGAATGACCCGGTTCATCGGGATCGCGACGAAGGGCGGCCGCAGGATCGGCTTCAGGCTGTTGCGCGGATCGCCCTCGGCGCGCAGCCTTTCATTGGCGCTTTCGGCGCGGTGGAAATCCTTGTCCGCCCCCGCCGCGCAGAACCCGTTGAAGCGCGCGATCTCGTCCTTCAGGGCCTCGGCCGGCAGGCCGGTGATCGCGGCCAGGGCGTCCAGATCGGGCGCGCGCCGGATCCAGCTCTTGTCCTTGGACGCGAACCAGCGAAAGGGCAGCGAACGGGTCAGGAAGCGCCTGTCGGCGATCAGCCAGGCGGGCAGGCGGATCGGTTCGCCCGTCGCCGGGTCGCGTTCGTCCAGGGCCTCGCCGATATTGTAGTCGAGCTCGCTGACGAAACGCCGCCCGTTGCGGTCGACGATGATCGAATGGGGCTCGGCATGCCAGGCGACCGGCACGCCCTGCAGCTTGCCCTCGTAGATCACCGGCACCGCCGGATGGATATTGGCCTGGTCCATATGGGCGAGGCGCGCGCCGACCTGCTCGGCCAGGATCTGGCCGTCGCCCTCGTTGGCGCGCGGGCTGCACAGCCAGTCGGTCGGGCCGGGGAAATGTTTCTCGCGCAGGGCCTTGTTCCATTCGAAGCCGCCGGTCGCCAGGACGACGCCGCGCCGCGCGCCCAGGCGCCGCCGTCGGCCATCCGCGCCTGCCACCGTCGCGCCCGTCACCCCGCCGGTATCCGGATCGGTCGCCAACTCGACCACCCGTGCGTCCAGTTCGATGCGGCAGCCACGGGCCAGGCAGCCCGCCGTCAGCCCGGCGATCAACGCCGTGCCCTGGCCGCGCCGGCCGGTGATCCAGCGCCATAACAAGCGTGGGCCGAGGGACAGCACCGCCTTGATCGGATGGTGGTAGCTGCCGGAGATCGTCATCTCGACATAGGTGAAGATATGGAAGATCGGGGTCGGGCGGATGCGCCGGGCGAAGGGGCCGGCGACGGATTTGCGCACCGGTTCGATCGACAGGTTGCGGCCGCCGCGCTTGCCGCCCGGCTTCTCGGCGAAGGGGTCGGCTTCCTTGGTCGGGGTGAAACGCAACGGGGTTTCGGTTTCGAGGAGATCGAGCAGACGCGGCGCGGCCGAAACGAAAGCCTGCCAGAGCGGGTCCTCCTCCTCGGCCCAGCCATCCGGCGAGGCGGCGCGCAGATAGGTCAGCGCCTCGTCCTCGCTGTCCTGCAACCCGGCGGCGCGGGCATGGCGGTTGGCGGGAATCCAGGTGCTGGCGCCGGACATCGCGCTGGTGCCGCCCAGCCAGGGACTCTTCTCCAGCACCACGACCTCGAGGCCGCCGGCCGCGGCGGTCAGGGCCGCCGCCATCGCGGCCGCGCCCGAGCCGACGACCAGAACGTCGGCCCATTCGATCCCGTCCCCGACGGCAGGCTTCATGGCCGCATCACCCTCGCTTGGCGCTCGCCGAAACGCTCGCGTCTTGGCGCTCGCCGAAACGCTCGCGTATTGTCTCTGACCTGTCAATCGAACGCGATCGCGGCTTAATTGCCCGCGGCCCGAACAGATCGAAAGGAGCCGAGGGAATGAACGGACGCTTTGTCGACAAGGTCGCCGTGGTCACCGGCGGCGCGACGGGAATCGGCCTGGCGACGGCCCGCGCCTTCGCCGCCGAAGGGGCCAAGGTCGTGCTGTCCTCCCGCACCGTCAAAACAGGCGAGGCGGCCGCCGCTGAGATCGTGGCCGCCGGCCATACCGCGCATTTCGTCGCCACGGATGTCTCCGATTCCGCGGCGGTCGAAAACCTTATGGCCCGGACCGAAAAGCTCTATGGCGGCATCGATATCCTCTTCGCCAATGCCGGGGTGCCGGCCCGCGGCTCGGAAGGCGGCGTCGTCCTGGGTGAGGTCGAGGAAGCGATCTTCGACGAGGCTTTCGCCATCAATGTCCGCGGCATCTGGCTCTGCCTCAAACATGCCGTGCCCGCGATGCGCCGGCGCGGCGGCGGTGTGATCGTCAATATGTCCTCGACCATGGGCCTGGTCGGCCAGGCCAAGAACGGCGTCTATTCGGCAACCAAACATGCGGTGATGGGCCTGACCAAATCGGCGGCCTTGGAATACGGCGGCGAGAATATCCGCGTGAACGCGGTCTGTCCGGGCGCCATCGAGACGGCCTTCGTGGCGCCCTTCAAGGTCGGCTATTCGGAAGCGGAATGGGCCGCGCGAATCCGTGAGAAATACCCCGCCGCCCACCGGGTCGGCCGGCCGGAAGAGGTCGCCGATGTCGTTCTCTGGCTGGCCTCCGACGAATCCTCCTTCGTCCACGGTGTCGGCGTGCCGATCGACGGCGGCTATATCGTTCAGTAACGGCTCTGGCCGCCCGGCCGCCTCGTCCGTCCGGCAAGCGCGATCAGCCGGCGGCCGCGTCGACCGGAGCCTTCTTTGATACCGGCGCCGAGACCAGCAGGCCGGCGACCGCGACCAGGGCCATCCCGCCGATCGTCGAGGCGTCGGGCGCTTCCGCAAAGAACACGAATCCCCACAGGATCGCCGCGACGACATAGCCGTAGTCGAAGGTGGCGATGATCGGGGGCGGCGCGATCTGATAGGCGCGCGCGGCGCCGATGAAGAAGCCGACCGAGAGCGTGCCGATCAGGGCCATCAGACCCCATTCCCGCAACCCCATCGGCGCCCAGCCGCCGAGCAGGAAGGGAAACGCCGCCTTGGTTTCGGCGCCGAAGCCGCTGACGGAGAGCGCGATGGTGGCGGCCAGACCGGTCACGAGAAACGCGGCGTGAAGGTTGAGGACCAGGACCAGCGGCGCCTCGTTCCGGCATTTGCTCCGCGTGAGAACCATGGCCAGGGCATAGAAGGCGGCGCCCAGAAGCGGCAGCAGGGTGAACCAGGAAAGGCGTCGCCACCGGGTTTCAGGATCGCGAACACGCCCGCGAAGCCGAGCAGGACGCCGCCCCATTGGCGCCGGCTGACCGGTTCGCCGATCAGTGCCGCGGCCAGCAGGGCGGTCATGATCGGATTGGTGTAGACCGCGACCGCCGCCACGGACAGGCTGAGCACCGGCAGCGAGGCATAGAAGGCGAGCCAGGTCAGGACCAGCAGCCCGCTGCGGAGGAGAACCCAGGCCGGCACCCGAGACTTGAGGCCGGTGCCGGTTGCGCGCGCGATGACGACCGCGATCGGAATGGCGACCAGCGAGCGGGCAATGAGGACCTGCCACAAGGTCAGATCCGCGCTGCCGAGCTTCACCACGGCATCGGCGAAGGCCATGACCAGCACCGAGGCGAGGATGATGACGATGCCCTGGGCCGTCCGATCCGGCCGCGTCCCTTCCGGGTAACCCATCCGCATTCCCAAGACCGTCCCGCCCGAGCAGGCTTGCTATCCGATGTGCCGGATTCGAGTTTGCCGCAAGCCCGGTTGCAAAAGCGATATATATTTCAACACAATCTAAGGGCGCCAAGCGTCGCGCAGATGGCGCGGCAGATGGCCGGGGGCGACCAGCATGGCGTCGAAGCGCAGGTCCAGACCGGCCAGGGCCGGGCGCTGCTGGAGCAGGCGTTCGGTTGCGCGCAGGATGCGCCCGCGCTGGCGCGGGCCGATCGCTTCCGCCGCCGCGCCCAGATCGGCGCGGGCCTTGACCTCGATCACCGCCAGGATGCGGCCTCGCTTGGCGACGATATCGATCTCGCCGACCGGGGTCCGGTAGCCCCGGGCCAGGATGCGGTAGCCGCGCAGCGCCAGACTGGCGACGCAGAGGGCCTCGGCCGTCCGGCCCAGGCGATAGGCACGGCGGCGGGCCTCGGTCATGGCCCGGGATCGCCCTCTGAATTCTCGGGCTCCTCCCTGCCGCCGGCGAGCGCCAGGGCGCGGCGATAGATCTCGCGCCGGGGCAGCCCGCTTTCGGCGGCGACCCGGGCCACGGCGTCGCGCAGGCTGGCGTCGGCCAGGGCGTCGTGCAGCAGGGCGTCGAGCAGGGCCGGATCGTCCTCGGCCGCCGGCAGGCTATCGGGCGGGCCGATCACGATCACGATCTCGCCCTTCGGTGCGCCGGCTTCGGCGTAATGGGCGGCCAGCTTGCCCAGATCGCCGCGCCGGATCTCCTCATGCAGCTTGGTCAACTCCCGGCAGACCGCCGCCGGGCGCGGGCCGAGCGTATCGCGCAGATCGGCCAGGGCCGGGGCGAGCCGGCGGGCCGATTCGAACAGGACGAGGGTCGCGGGGGTCGCGGCCAGTTCGGCCAGGAAGCGCCGCCGCGCGGTCGCTTTGGCGGGGGCGAAGCCGGCGAAGAGAAAGCGGTCGGTCGGCAGGCCGGCAACGGCCAGGGCGGCGGTCACGGCCGAGGCGCCGGGAATCGCGGTCACGGGGATGCCGGCCTCCTGAGCCTCGCGCACCAGCTTGTAGCCGGGGTCCGAGATCAGCGGCGTGCCCGCGTCGGAAACCAGGGCCAGGCGCCCGCCCGCCGCCATCAGGCGCAGCAGTTCGGGCCGCACGCGCTCGGCGTTGTGCTCGTGATAGGGGGTCAGGCGGGTTTCGATGTCATAGGCGCGGCACAGGCGCAGGGTCATGCGGGTGTCCTCGCAGGCGATCTGATCGGCTTCGCGCAGGGTCGCGATGGCGCGCGCCGAGATATCTCCCAGATTGCCGATCGGCGTGGCGACGACGGCCAGCCCTTCCCATCGTTTACTTCGGCGAACCGGGTCACTAGTTTCCAATGAATCGCCCCCGAATTATCCGGAGATGCGAACCGTGGGCCGTCTGGCGACCCAGAAGTCCGGTATCCGTGCCATGGCGTCTTTCGCGACGCCAGTCTGGCTTGCGCTCTGCGCGGCGTTGCTGCTCGCCGGCTGCGTGGCCAAGCAGAAGGTAGCCGAGCCGGTCAAGGAGGTCCAAGTGGCACCCGCGCCTGCGCCGGTGGACGAAGCGCTGGCCTTTCCGTCGCAAAGGATAACCGGCTCCACGGTCGAGCCGGGGCGCGTGCGCGTCGCCCTTCTGGTGCCGCTCAGCGGCCGCTATGGCGGGGTCGGCGCGGATCTGCTCGACGCCGCCCAGATGGCTCTGTTCGAGATCACCGGGTCGGGCTTCGAGCTGGTGCCGCGCGACACGGAGGGCACCCCCGAGGGTGCGGCCGAAGCGGCGCGCAGCGCCCTGCAGGACGGCGCGCAGATCATCATAGGCCCGCTGCTTTCGGCCTCGGTGACGGCGGCCGCCGGCCTGGCCCGGCCGAACGGCGTGCAGATCGTCGGCTTTTCCACCGACCGCAACGTGGCCGGCGACGGGGTTTATCTGATGGGCTTCCTGCCCGACGATCAGGTGAACCGTGTGGTTTCCTTTGCCCGTTATCAGGGGCTGGAGCGGTTCGCGGCCCTCGCCCCGGCGACGCCCTATGGCTATGCCGTGACCGAAGCCTTGGGGCGCGCGGCGGCCGAGAACCAGGCTTTCGTCACCCATATGGCCTATTACACGCCCGGCGAGGACGCGACCGAGACGGTGCGCCAGTTCGCCCGCTTCGAAGCGCGCAGCTCGGCTCTCGAATCCGAAAAAGCGCGTCTCACGGGGCGCACCGATGACGCGTCCAAGGCCGCCCTGCGGCGCCTGGAGGAAAGCCAAACCTATGGCCAGCTTCCCTTCGACGCGGTGATGCTGCCCGATGGCGGCGCCAGTCTGTTGGCGATCGCGCCCCTGCTGCCCTATTTCGATATCGATCCCGGCGCCGTGCGCTATCTCGGCACGGGACAATGGGACGATCCCCGCATCGGGCTGGAGCCGTCCCTGATCGGCGGCTGGTTCGCCGCCCCCGATCCCCAGCGGCGCGCGGCTTTCGAGGTCCGGTTCGAACAGGCTTTCGGGCGCCGGCCCATCCGGTTGGCGACCCTCGCCTATGACGCGGTGGCCCTGGCCGCCGTCCTGGCGGGCGACTCCGGCGCGCCCAATTTCAGCCGTGAGGCGCTGGGTTCCGAAAGCGGCTATGCCGGTCTCGACGGCATCTTCCGCTTCCGGCCCGACGGCACGGCGGAGCGCGGTCTGGCGGTGCTCGAGGTTCAGCGCAACGGCTTCCGCGTCATCGATCCCGCGCCCACGAGTTTCGCGCCCGCGATCAACTGATCTTTTAGTCCGGCCTAGGCCGTGCCGCACTGTAGTTCAGGTGCGGTTCCGGGGGCGGCTCAGGCCAGCAATGCGCCCAGCACCGCGTCCAGGCGTTGGCGGCCTTCCGGCGTGGCCGCCAGCACACCGTCCTGGAAGGTGACGAAGCCGCCGTCGCGCAGGCGGGCCAGCCCCGCCGGATCGAGCGCCGCGTCGAAGCCCTGGCCCGAGGCCGCGCGCAGCCGCGCCTCCGGCACGCCCTCGGCCAGGCGCAGGCCCAGCATCAGGCATTCCTCGGCCCGTTCCGTGGCTGACAGGGTCACGCGCTCCTCCTCACCGATCCCGCCGGCCTCGACCGCCTCGAGCCAGGCTTCCGGCTTGCGCCGCGCCACGGTCGCCACCCGGACCCCCGCCGCATCTCCGGCCGGGATGAAGCGGCCATGCGCGCCCGGGCCCAGGCCCAGATAGTCGCCGTAGCGCCAATAGACGAAATTGTGGCGCGACCGGGCCCCTTCCCGCGCGTGGTTGGAGATTTCATAGGCTGGCAGGCCGGCGGCCGCCGTCTCTTCCTGGGCGATTTCGAATTGCGCGGCCGCGGTGTCTTCCGGCGGCGGGCTCCAGGCCTTGCGCCGGACCTGGGCGGCGAAGGCCGTGCCGCGCTCGATGGTCAGCTGATAGAGCGACAGATGGTCGCGGGCCAGGGAAAGGGCCTCGCGCAATTCGCGCCGCCAGGCCTCGGGCTCCTGCCCGGGTCGGGCATAGATCAGGTCGAAGGAGACCTGCTCGAAAGCCTGCTGGCCGGCCTCGATTGCGCGGATCGCCTGGGCCCGATCGTGATCGCGCCCCAGAAAGCGCAAGGCGTCGTCGTCCAGGGCCTGCACCCCGAGTGACAGGCGGGTGACCCCCGCCGCCCGAAATCCGGCGAAGCGGGCGGCCTCGGCCGGCCCCGGATTGGCCTCCAGGGTGACCTCGACCGGCGCGTCCGCCGGCCATGTGGCGAAGGCCGCGTCCAGTATCGCGCCCAGCGTTTCCGGCGCCATCAGCGAGGGCGTACCACCGCCGAAATAGATGCTGCCCAGGGCGCGGCCGGGCAGTTCCTCGGCCGCCCGCGTCATGGCCGCGGCAAAAGCCCGGACCCAGCGCGCCTCGTCCACCGCCGCGCGGATATGGACGTTGAAATCGCAATAGGGGCATTTGAACCGGCAGAACGGCCAGTGGAGATAGAGGGCGAGCGGTTCGGCCCGCACGGCCATGCGGTCAGTCCGTACGGTCGAGGTCGGTCGCGCGGTCGAAGCAGCCCGCGACCAGCTTGCGGAAGGCGCGGGCGCGATGGCTGATCGCGTGCTTGGCCTGCGGCGCCATCTCGCCGAAGGTCTCGAAACCGCCCCCGGGCAGGAAAATGGGATCGTAGCCGAAGCCCTCGTTGCCGCGCGCCGGCCAGACGAGGCTGCCCGCTACTCGGCCCTCGAACCGTTCCACATCGCCGTCCGGCCAGGCCAGGGCAAGGACGCAGACGAAGGCGGCACTGCGGTCGCGCTGGCCCGTCAGGCCGGCTTCCACCCGCGCCATGGCCCGGCTGAAATCCTTGTCCGGCCCGGCCCAGCGGGCGGAATAGATGCCGGGCGCGCCGCCCAGGGCATCCACGACCAGACCGGAATCGTCGGCCAGGGACGGCAGGCCGCTGCCCCCGGTGATGGCGCGCGCCTTGATCTCCGCATTGGCCGCGAAACTGTCGCCGTCCTCCACCGGTTCGGGCAGGCCGAGGCCGCTGGCCGAGGTCACATTGATGCGATAGGGCGCGAGCAGTTCGCGGATCTCGCGGACCTTGCCCTCGTTATGGCTGGCGATCGCCAGGGCCGGGGCATCGAAGCGGCGGGTCATGGTGCGGCCTAATCCTGCACGGCGGCGACCTGGAGCGCGGTCAATTCCGCCACGCCCTTCTTTGCCAGGGTCAGCAGGGTGTCGAAGGCATCCTCGGAAAACGGGTCGGTTTCGGCGGTCGCCTGGATCTCGACCAGCCCGCCCGCGCCGGTGATGACGAAATTGGCATCGGCGTCGGCGTTCGAATCCTCGGCATAGTCCAGATCGAGGACGGGCGTGCCCTTGAACAGCCCGCAGGAGATCGCCGCGACGCTGCCGCTCATGGGCACCTTGTCAAGTAGGCCGCGCTCGATCAACCCGCGAAAGGCCTGGTGAAGGGCGATATAGGCGCCCGTGATCGAGGCTGCACGTGTCCCGCCATCGGCCTGGATCACGTCGCAATCGATCTTGATCTGGCGCTCGCCGAACCCGGTCAGATCGGTGACCGCGCGCAGGCTGCGTCCAATCAGGCGTTGGATTTCCTGGGTCCGGCCGCTTTGCTTGCCGCGCGCCGCCTCGCGGTCCGTACGTGTGTTGGTCGAGCGGGGCAGCATGCCGTATTCGGCCGTCACCCAGCCACGCCCGGTGTTGCGCAGGAAGGGCGGCACGCGCTCCTCCACGCTGGCGGCGCAGAGGACATGGGTATCGCCGAAGCGAATCATGCAGGATCCTTCCGCGTGCTTGGCGAAGCCCGGCTCGAGGGAGACGGTTCGCATCTGATCGGGCGCGCGGCCGGACGGTCGCATGGGGCACTCCAAGAAGGTTTCAGGGCGGGTGATTCGCGATCGGGTCCGGCACAGGGAACCGCCCGATTCCGGGCGAAGCTAGCCTTTCGCGGGGCGGCGCGTCCACCCCGGGCTAAATACGGTCCGCTGGATAGCGCTTCCGACCGCCGCCCGAAGCCCAACCGTTTCTGGCCATTTCCAGGCCGTTTCTTGATGGTGCAGGGGGGCGTCACTACATTCACTAGGCAGCTGGGCCGGACGGGCCCAGGCCGGCCAGTCCAGGCGCCCTCCTTCGGGGGCAAACACTTGGCAGGCTCGTGAACGTTGGGAACAGGACCGTGGCGGAACGCAAGTCGGACACGATATCGACCCTGAGTGCCCTGAACGACCGCCCTCGAGAGGTCTTCCGGCGTATCGTCGATGCTTATTTCGAGACCGGCGAGCCGGTCGGCTCGCGCACCCTGTCGCGGCTGGCGGGGATGAGCGTCTCGCCCGCGACGATCCGCAACGTGATGGCCGATCTCGAGGATATGGGCCTGCTCTTCTCGCCCCATACCTCGGCCGGCCGGCTGCCGACCGAGATCGGCCTGCGGCTTTTCGTCGACGGTCTGCTCGAGGTCGGCGCCCTGTCGAGCGACGAGCGCGAAAGCATCGAGGCCCAATGCGCTGCCGCCGGGCGCAGCCTGCCGCGCGTGCTGGAAGACGCCAGCGGCGCGCTCTCGGGGCTGACCCGCTGCGCCGGGCTGGTGCTCGCTCCCAAGACCGACCGACCACTCAAGCATATCGAATTTGTCTCCCTCGCCCCCGGCCGCGCCCTGGTCGTGATGGTGACCGAGGACGGCATGGTCGAGAATCGCCTGCTCGAACTGCCCTTGGGCCTGCCGCCCTCGGCCCTGACCCAGGCGACCAATTATCTCAACGCCCATATCCTCGGGCGCACGGTGGAAGAGGTGCGCGCCGCGGTCGATACCGAACTCGCCGCCCAGAAGGCCGAACTCGACGCCCTGGCCAAGCAGGTGGTCGATGCCGGGCTGGCAAGTTGGTCGGGCGAGAATGAGGGTGGCGGCAGCCTGATCGTGCGGGGCCAGGCGAATCTGCTCGACAATGTCACCGTTCTGACCGATCTGGAGAGGGTGCGCGGCCTCTTCGCCGCGCTGGAGACCAAGGAATCGGCCATGCGCCTGCTAGAAGCTCTGGGCGGGGCCGAGGGCGTGCAGATTTATATCGGCGCGGAATCGGAGCTGTTCGGCCTGTCTGGTTGCTCCATGGTGATCGCGCCCTATGGCCAGCAGAACGGCCGCGTGATCGGGGCGATCGGCGTGATCGGCCCGACGCGCATCAATTATGCCCGGGTCATCCCGATGGTCGATTACACGGCCAAGGTGATCGGCCGGATGATCGGCCAGCCGCCGGGATCGACGCGGATTCGCGCGGTCTAGGCCAAGCGTTACGAGCCGCCGAAGGTTTTGGGCGGCCGAGAGTACGCCGAGAGTACAAGGACGGAAGGAACGATGGTGAACGACGACAAGAAGACCGAAGAGCGGAAGACGGATTCGCCGGCCGAGGAGCCGGTGGATATCGCCGCGCCCGATTCGGCTGAACAGGATGCTTCCGAGGCGCCGCTCGATCCCGGATCGGAGGCGGCCTCGGCCTGGGCCGGCGGCGACCGCGCCGAAAGGGTGGCGGCGCTCGAAGCCGAGCTTTCCGAAATGACCGATCGCTGGAAGCGCGCCGCGGCGGAGGCCGAAAACACGCGCCGCCGGCTCCAGCGCGAAAAGGAGGAATCGGTGCGCCATGCCGCCGCCGGCTTCGCCAAGGATATGTTGAGCGTTGCCGACAATCTGCGCCGGGCGCTCGAGAGCGTGCCCGAGGAGGACCTGGCCGCGAACGAAACGGTGAAGGCGCTGCATGACGGCGTCGCCCTGGTCGAACGCGAATTGCTGGGCGCCTTCGAGCGCAACGGCGTCGCGCGGATCGAGCCCCTGGGCCAGGCCTTCGACCCCAACCGGCACGAGGCGATGTTCGAAATTCCGGACGAATCCACGCCCTCGGGCACGGTGGTCCAGATTCTTCAGCCGGGCTACATGCTGCACGAACGCCTGCTGCGCGCCGCAATGGTCGGCGTGGCCAAGGGCGGACCGCCCGGCGCCGCGCCGAATAAGGCCGGGGACGAAACCGGGACGAAACGGAACCCATCGGACGCGCCGGGCGAGCCGGGCGAGACCATCGACGAAACGGCCTGATCAGCCGGCCGTTTCGAACAGATCGGATTGCGGGGCGGTCCCGGACCACCGCAGGTTATCGGATTGCAATAGGAATTCGCCGGCCGGGTCGTGTGCCTTATGGGCTTCGCACGCCCGGTCGCGGTGGCGCACCGCATAGCAATACACGCAGCCATGGGGGCAGCTGTCATAGGCGCCGATATCGCGCGATTCGGCGCAGGCGCAGCCCCGCCGGTTGCCCTTTTCCCGCGCCGCGATGGGGTGGCCCCCGATCGCCGAGAGCCGCACCGCATCGACGCAGCGCGCGGCTCCGGCTGAATCGGCGGCCGGGCCGGTCGGAAGATGGGCCAGAAGATGAGGTTGCGCGCAGACCGACAAGGTCATGCCGTGGCGCGCGGCGATCCGGGCCAGACCGACGATGGTGGCGCGCTTCTCGTCCTCGGCGGGATCGCGCCAGGCGAAGCCGTGGCGGCGCGCGGCGGCATCGGTATTGGCCTTGGTTTTCTTATAGATATGGGCGAAGGAAACCACGACTTCGTCGACCGTGCCGGCCAGCGCCCCGGCAAGCCACCCAAAGTTTTCCTCATGCCAGGGCAGCGGCGTCAGGTCCGTGTCGATCACCGGATCGTAGCGCCAGACCGCGCGGCCTGGCCCGAAATCGCGCGCCAGGTCGTGAAGATGGCCGATGGCGGTCTCGGGCGCGGTCACGGCCGCTTCCAGGGCCCGGGGATAGCCGGTAATCGTGTATTGCACGACGAAAGGCGTGTCCCGCGCCCCGACCGTCTCCAGGACCGGGCGGAACGGCCCTAGTGGATTGATTCCAACGTTTGGAACCCTCGGTTTCGCGCAGCGATGATATTGTCGGGATCGGCTTT
>JAQCGR010000049.1 GCA_027619995.1 Pseudomonadota bacterium
CCCACAGAATGCCAAAACTACTTCGCCGCAGCCGGATATGACCAAGAGTGATCGGAAAATGCTCTAGCAGGCCATCGAACAAGGAGCGTTGTGCCAATCATCCTTCGAGACGCTCGCTGGCGCGAGCTCCTCAGGATGAGGAGAAACAATATGTTGGCCTCACCCTGAGGAGGCCCCCCTTCGAGACGCGCGCTTGCGCGCGCTCCTCAGGATGTGGGGGCCCTCTCGAAGGGTCTGACTGCCTCTCAATGCACCGTTAGCGCCGGAACACCGCCGCGAGTTCCAGATGGGGCGACCAGAGGAACTGGTCGACCGGCACGATTCGTTCGATATGGAACCCGCCATCGACCAGAATGCGGGCGTCGCGCGCGAAACTGGCGGGATTACAGGAGATGCCGACGACGGTTTGCACGTTCGACTCGGCCAATGCCTGGGCCTGGACCGCGGCGCCCGCACGGGGCGGATCGAAGACCACCGCGTCATAGGCCGCGAGTTGGGCCGGCTGCAGGGCGCGCTTGGAGAGGTCGCGCACCTCAGCCGTCACACGGTTGAGGATGGCGGCCCGGGCCGCCCGCTCTACCACGCGGATCTGCCAGTCCAGGCCGTCGACGGCATGAACGGCAGCCCCGGCCGCGGCCAGGGGAAAGGTGAAGGTGCCGCAGCCGCAATAGAGATCTGCGATGGTTACGGCATCGCGCGCGGCCTCCGTCACCACGGCGGTCAGCGCAGCCTCGCCCCCGGCCGTCGCTTGGAGGAAGGCGCCCGGCGGGATCGGCACCGCGACATCGCCGAAGCGCATGGTCACGGGCCGCCTCTCGACAACCAATTCGGGTCCGCCCTGGCGCGGGTGGCGGTGGGAAACGCGGGCGAGATCATGTTCATCCGCAAAGGCCACCAGAGCCTCGCGCCGCTTGAGGGCCAGGCCGCCGGCATCGACGACCAGAAGGTCCAACCCGCCATCGGTCGCGGCGACGACCAGTTCGGCCTTGCCAGCGATCGCCAGCATATCCGCGCAGAGGGTCCGCAGGGCCGGTATCAGGGCGGTGATTTCGGGCAGCAGGATCGGGCATTCCTCCAGATCCACGACCCGATGGGTCATCTTTGCGTTGAAACCGAGCGTGACCCCCTCGCGCCGGCGCAAGGCGGTGAAATCGGCGCGTCGCCGGATGCCTGGCCGACCGGGCACCAGGGGCTCCATCGGCCCATCGCTCAGCCCCTTTCGGGCAAGGGCGGCGCGCAGCAGTTCGGTCTTCCACTCGGCGTAGAACTCGGCGTCGAGATGCTGAAGGGCGCAGCCCCCGCAATCGCCGAAATGGCGGCAGGCCGGCTCCGCCCGGCTCGGCCCGGGCTGCATCACCTCGACGACGCTTCCGGCGATACCCTCGCTCCCCGCCCGCTCCAGCCGCGCCCGCACCCGATCGCCGGGCAGGGTGAGCGGCAGGAAGACCCGGTCCTCGCCATGGCGGGCGATGCCGTCGCCGCGCGCGCCCAGGGATTCGACCAGCAGTTCGATCGCGGGCTTCGCCATCACGCGGCTTCCCGGATCGCGCCGATCAGGAACTCGACATTGCCCTCAGGCCCCTTAATCGGGCTTTCTGCCTCGCCCGCGACGCGCCAGCCGGGCATATCCTCGAGCCAGCTGCGGATCGTCGTGCGGACCTCGGCGTGCAGGGCTGGATCGCGCACCACGCCCTTCTTGCCGACCTGTTCGCGCCCGACCTCGAACTGGGGCTTGATCAGGGCGACGAGCCAGCAACCTGGCGCGGCCAGGGCGAGGGACGCGGGCAGGATCGTGCGCAGGCCGATGAAACTGGCGTCGCAGGCGATCGCGCCGACGGGTTCGGGCACTTCGGTTGCCGACAGATGGCGGGCATTGGTCTTCTCGAGCACCACGACGCGCGAATCCTCTCTCAATTTCCAGGCAAGCTGACCGCGCCCGACATCGACGGCATAGACCCGCGCCGCGCCATGGGCCAGCAGCACATCGGTAAAGCCGCCGGTCGAGGCGCCGATATCCAGACAGACGCGGCCCTCGGCCGAAAAGCCGAATTCCGCCAGCCCATGGGCCAGTTTCAAGCCGCCCCGCGAGACCCAAGGATGATCCTGGCCGCGCAGTTCCAGCGCCGCATCCTCGGCCAGCTGGTCACCCGATTTCTCGACCCGGCGCTCGCCGGAAAAGACCAGACCAGCCATGATCAGCGCCTGGGCGCGGCTGCGCGAATCGACCAAGCCACGCTCGACAAGAAGCTGATCCGCCCGGCGTTTCATGCCGCCTCCTAAACGCGAAACGGCGGCGCAGAAACGCGCCGCCGCCTGCGGAAAACCGTGTCGTCGATCAGGCGCGCGCGGGCGCCGCGGCCTCTTCGGCCCGGCCGAGAGCCGACAGGGCCGCCTCGACCATCTGCTGCGCGTTCACGCCCATCAGGTCGTTCTGCTTCTCGGGCTTGTCCTGGTCGACGAAGATGTCGTTGAAGAAGATCGGCCGGAACTTGAGGCCGCCGTCGAGCAGCCCGCGATGGGTCAGACTCTTGGTGACATGACTGGCGAAGCCACCGATCGAGCCCTCCTCGACCGTCAGCAGCACCTCGTGATGGGCGGCGAGTTGGCGCACCAGATCCTCGTCGAGGGGCTTGCAGAAGCGGGCATCGGCGACCGTGACTGAGAGGCCGCGCGCGGCCAGATCGTCGGCCGCCTTGAGCGCTTCCTCGAGGCGGGTGCCGTAGCTCAAGATGGCGATGGTGCTGCCCTCGCGGACCACGCGGCCCTTGCCGATTTCCATGGGAATGCCGTGCTTGGGCATCTCGACGCCGATGCCCTCGCCGCGCGGAAAGCGCATGCCGCTGGGCGCGTCGTCGATCTGACCCATGGTCGCGACCATGTTGACCAGTTCGGCCTCGTCCGAGGGCGCCATCAGCACGAAGCCGGGCAGACAGCCGAGATAGGCCAGATCGAAGGAGCCGAAATGGGTCGCACCATCGGCGCCCACAGCGCCCGCACGGTCCATCACGAAGCGGACCGGCAGCTTCTGGAGGGCCACGTCATGGACCACCTGGTCATAGGCGCGCTGCAGGAAGGTCGAATAGATCGCACAGAAGGGTTTCATCCCTTCGCAGGCCATGCCGGCCGCGAAGGTCACGGCATGCTGTTCGGCGATGCCGACATCGAAGGTGCGCTCGGGGAAACGGTCGCCGAAGGTGTTCAGGCCCGTGCCCGAGGGCATGGCGGCGGTGATTGCCACGATGCGGTCGTCGCGCTCGGCCTCGTCGATCAGGGCATTGGCAAAGACCTTGGTATAGGCCGGCGCCTTGGCGCTGCCCTTGTCCTGCTTGCCGCTGCCGACATCGAATTTCGACACGCCGTGATAACGGTCGGCCGAGGCTTCGGCCGGGGCATAGCCCTTGCCCTTGGTGGTGACGACATGGACCACGATAGGCCCGTGGCCGCGGACGTCGCGCACATTCTTGAGGATCGGCAACAGGTGGTCGAGATTATGCCCGTCGATCGGCCCGATGTAATAGAAACCCATCTCCTCGAACAATGTGCCGCCGGTCATGAAGCCGCGCACATGACCCTCGGCCCGCTTGGCCATGGCCTCGAAGGAACCGGGGAATTTGCGTGCCACCTCGCGCCCGATATGGCGGATCGAGCGGTAGGGCTTGGACGAGACGAGGCGCGAGAGATAGGAACTCATCGCGCCGACCGGCGGCGCGATCGACATTTCGTTGTCGTTCAGAATCACGACCAGATCGGTCTCGCGCGCGCCCGCGTTGTTGAGCGCCTCATAGGCCATGCCGGCGCTGAGCGCGCCATCGCCGATGACTGCGATGGCGCGGTTGTCCTTGCCCTGGAACTCGCTGGCCACGGCGAAGCCGAGGGCGGCGGAGATCGAGGTTGAGCTATGGGCCGCGCCAAATGGATCGTAGGGGCTTTCCGAACGCTTGGTGAAGCCGGACAGGCCCCCGCCCTGACGCAGGGTGCGGATACGGTCGCGCCGCTCGGTCAGGATCTTGTGGGGATAGCACTGATGCCCGACATCCCAGATCAGAATGTCGTCGGGCGTGTTGAAGGTGTAGTGGATCGCGGTCGTCAATTCGACCACGCCCAGTCCGGCGCCCAGATGGCCGCCCGTCACCGACACGGCATCGATCATTTCCTGGCGAACCTCGTTCGCGAGCTGTTTGACCTGATCGGTCGTAAGCTCCCGCAGATCCGCCGGGCTATTGATCGTGTCGAGCAATGGGGTCGTGTTGCTTATGCTCACCTGGCCGCCCTCATAATTCTCTAGTTTTCGTGCAAACGCCGAGGTCCGCGTACAAGTCTACGTGCGCCGCTCGACCACGAACCGTGCAATTAACCGCAAAAGGTCGGCTCTTTCACCAAATAAATCAAGATGCTTTCCCGCCTGTTCGGCAAGCATATCGGCTTGGGCCCGGGCCCGCTCGGCCCCCAGCAGTGAAACGAAAGTCGCCTTTCCCGCTTCGGCATCCTTGCCGACCTTCTTGCCGACCTCCTCTTCCGCGCCTTCTTCGTCCAAGAGGTCGTCGGCGATCTGGAAAGCCAACCCGACATCATGGGCGTACATCCTGAGCGCCTGACGCCCTTCCGCCGAGGCTTGGCCGAGGATCGCGCCCGCCTCCGAGGCATAGGCGATAAGAGCGCCCGTCTTCATCTGCTGCAGGCGGGTGACCGCGCCGATATCGAGATCAAGCTTTTCGGCCTGTAGATCGAACATCTGGCCGCCCACCATGCCATGGGCGCCGATCGCCCGGGCCATGGACAGGGCCAGATCGGCGCGCACTTCGCCACTGCGATGGGTGGCCGGGTCGGTCAGGACCTCGAACGCCAGGGTCAACAGACCGTCGCCGGCCAGGATCGCCGTGGCCTCGTCATATTTTATATGGGTGGTCGGCTTGCCACGGCGCAGGTCGTCGTCGTCCATCGCCGGGAGGTCGTCATGGACCAGCGAATAGCAATGGACGAACTCGGCAGCCGCCGCCACCCGCAGGGATTGTTCGCGCGGCACATCGAACAGATCGGCCCCGGTCAGGACCAGAAAGGGCCGCAATCGCTTGCCCCCGTTCAAGGTACCGTAGCGCATCGCCTCGAAGACGCGCCGCTCGGGCCCATCGCCCTTCGGCAGCAGATCTTCCAGCGATTTTTCAATCGTCTGCGCCGCCGCCTTGATGGCGGCTTCGATTCCCCCCTGCGCCATGGCCTACTCGCTTTCGAAGGGTTCGGTGGCAACGCCGCCGTCGGGCGCGCGCGTGATCTTGTCGACCTTGGCCTGGGCTTCCTTGAGCTTGGCCTCGCAATGGCGCTTGAGCGCGGCGCCGCGCTCGTAATTGGCAATCGCCGCGTCGAGCGCACCCTCGCCCTGCTCCAGCTTGCCGACGATCGCCTCCAGCTCCTCGAGCGCCTGCTCGAAGCTCATCTTGGCGATGTCGGTTGGCACGGGTTCTTTGGTCATATTTCTCTCGCTCGGCCTGGCCGGGCGGAGTGTACGGGCCAGCCCCGTCCGGCGGCAAGGCCGGCCGGCCAAAACGGCGGGCAAAATACCGCTTCCGTCACGCCATCAATGCCAGAACATGGGCCGCTGCGCTGTCTCCCAAGGATTTCAGGTCATAACCGCCTTCGAGGGCGGAGACCAGGCGACCACCGCAATGGCGTTTGGCCGCCTCGCGCAGACGGCCGGTTGCCCAGCCATAGTCTTCCGTGGCCAGGCGCAGGCCCGCCAGGGGGTCGTCCTCATGGGCGTCGAAACCGGCGGAGACCATCAGGAAATCGGGCGCGAAGGCGTCGAGGGCCGGAATCACCTGGGCGTCGAAGACCGCGCGAAAGGCCGCGCCATCGGCGCCGGGCGGCAGAACGGCATTCACGATATTGCCTGCCGCGCCCGTCTCCTGCGGCGCGCCGGTGCCGGGATAGAGCGGCCATTGATGGGTCGAGCAATAGAGATAGTCGGGATCGTCGAAGAAGAAGGCCTGTGTGCCATTGCCGTGATGGACGTCGAAATCGACGACCGCGACCCGGCGCAACCCGTGGGCCGCACGGGCATGGGCCGCGCCGATCGCGATATTGTTGAACAGGCAGAAACCCATGGAACGCAAAGGCTCGGCGTGATGGCCCGGCGGACGGACGGCGCAAAAGGCGTTCGCCGCCTCACCTCCCACCACGGCGTCGACCGCCGCAACCACGGCGCCGGCAGCCCGCAGGGCGGCATCGCGCGAACCGGGGGACAGCGCCGTGTCCGGATCGATCATCGTCCGCCCAGCGGGCGGGATCATGCCCAGAATGCGTTCGATATGGCCCATCGGATGGACCCGCGCGATCTCGGCATCGCTTGCCGCCGAAGCTGTCCGCCGTTCCAGCGCCGCGAAATCCGGCCCCTCCAAGGCGGCGAGGACGGCGGCCAGACGGGCCGGACATTCAGGGTGATGAGGCCCCGGATCGTGATCCAGGCAGGCCTCGTGGGTGAACAGAATGGTGGTCATGCCCTTTCGTCCCGCACCGTCATCCGGCCGTCTTTCGGATCACGAAAATATAGACGCCGCCCTCCTCGCGCGATTCGACCAGGGTGTCGCCGGTGGCCTCGCAGAAAGCATCGAAATCGCGCACCGCGCCGGCATCGGTGGCATGGATCTCCAAGGTCTCTCCAGCCGCCACATCCTTGCGGGCGCGCCGGGCGCGCAGTACCGGCAACGGGCAATTGAGGCCCTTGGTGTCGAGGAAATGGTCGGCCATCGCGCCTGCGTCCGGGACTTCGGGGTGGAACCGGCGAGGATGATAGCCGGACGACACTTGACGACCAACCAGTCGTCCCAAAAGTCATCCATGAGTCGTATGGACAGGCGCCGCTCCACCACTATTCTAGCCGGCCATGGACCTGATGACCTTCGAAGCGAATGCGGAGCGCGCTAGCGCGATGCTCAAGGCGCTGTGCAATGACCGGCGGCTGTTGATCCTGTGCCACCTGGCGATGGGCGAGAAATCGGTCGGCCAGCTTGAACAGCTTGTCGCTCTCAGCCAATCGGCTTTGTCCCAGCATCTGGCCCGGTTGCGCCGCGAGAAGATCGTTTCGACCCGCCGGGAATCACAGAACATTTACTACCGCATATCGAGTCCGGAGGCGGCGGCGCTGATGGAAACCCTGCACGCGATCTATTGCGGGGCGCCCGCGACAGTGCCCATTGCGGCGACACCGGAAAACATCGCGGCGTCCAGAGGCAGCGTCCAGAGATTGACGGGCGAGGCCGCGGCACCACGAAAACCCAGAACGGCCTAAATCGTGTCGAGCGGTATGCGCAGGTAGCAGGTGCCGTTCGGATCCGGCGGCGGCAGGCCGCCGGCACGAATATTCACCTGGACGGCAGGCAGCAGTAGGGCCGGCACGTCGAGTTCCTTGTCGCGCTCCGTCCGCATGGCGACGAATTCCGCCTCGCTTATCCCGTCGCGAACATGCTTGTTGGCGCGCCGCTGGTCGGAAACCGTGCAGGACCAGGCGAGCGGCCGGCCACCCGGCATGTAGTCGTGGCACATGTGCAGCATGGTCTCCGGCGGCAGGTCCAACACGCGGTGGATCGAGCGGTAGAGTTCGGCCGCGTCGCCGCCGGGAAAGTCGCAACGCGCCGTGCCAAAATCGGGCATGAACAGGGTGTCGCCGACAAAGGCCGCACCCCCGGCGACATAGGTCAGGCAGGCCGGGGTATGGCCGGGCGTGTGCATCGCGCGGAACTCGACATCGCCCAGATGGAAGCGGTCGCCATCGGCGAAAAGCTCATCGAATTGCGAGCCGTCGGCGACGAAGTCCTCGCCCAGGCCATAGATGCCTTTCCAGGTCTCCTGCACGGCGCAGATATGCTCGCCGATCGCAAGACGCGCGCCCAGGGCGTCGCGCAGATAGGCGCCCGCCGTGAGGTGATCGGCATGGGCATGGGTTTCCAGGATCCATTGGACCGTCAGGCCCTGGGCACGGACATGGTCGATCAAGGCATCGGCGAGATGGGTCGAGGTGCGCCCGCCGGCCGGGTCGTAGTCGAGCACCGCATCCAGGATCGCCGCTTTGGCGGTCGCCGTATCGGCCAGAACATAGGACAGGGTGCCGCTCCGGTCGTCGTAAAAATTCTGGATCTTGAGCATGCCGCGCCTTCTCGAAACCTCAGTTCTGGGAGAGATTAGCGCGCGACGGCAGCACGACCAATCGCATGGCCCGGACGTGGCTCACGTCCCGGCACCGAAGCCTTTCGCCAGGCCCATACGCAAGCCCGTGCCCAAGCCCGTTCCCGAGATTGACTCGCGCGCTACCGCTGGCCCAAGTTTGCGCGCCCGTCAGCCCCCACCCGACCCCCAGCCCAGTAAGGACAAGCGTCATGGCCGAGAAGCCCGCCGAGCCCAGCGATATCCTCGTCTCGACGCCACGCGACGGCGTCCTGCTCATCACCCTGAACCGGCCCAAGGTGCTGAACGCCCTGCGCAGCAAGCTGATCGCCGAGGTGCGGGCCGAGCTGGAACGCGCGGCGGAGGACGAGGCGGTGCGCGTCGTCGTGGTGACGGGGAACGAGCGCGCCTTCGCCGCCGGCGCAGATATCACCGAGATGAAGGACAAATCCGCGGTCGAGGTTCTGACCGACACCCGCCTCGCCGCCTGGCAGGCAATCGGCGGCTTTCCCAAGCCGATCATCGCCGCCGTCAACGGCTTCTGCCTGGGCGGCGGCTGCGAGTTGGCGATGTCGATGGATATCATCGTGGCGGGCGATGACGCCCGTTTCGGCCAGCCGGAAATCAACCTGGGCCTGATCCCTGGCGCGGGCGGCACCCAGCGCCTGAGCCGCAACGTTGGCAAGTCGCTGGCCATGAAGATGGTTCTGTCGGGCGAAATGATGAGCGCGCGCGACGCCCTGGCCGCCGGGCTGATCGCCGAGGTCACCCCGCCGGAACTGACGGTCGAGCGGGCCATCGACCTGGCCGCCCTGATCGCCAGCAAGCCGCCCATCGCCGTCCGCCTGGCCAAGGCCAGCGTGGCACAATCCTACGAACTGCCCCTCCACCAAGCCCTGGACTACGAGCGCAAGGCCTTCGCCCTGTGCTTCGCGACCGAGGACCGGCTGGAGGGCGTTTCCGCCTTCATCGAAAAGCGCAAGCCGAGCTTCAAGGGACGCTGACCGTGGAATTCGAAACCATCCTCTACGAGGTCGATGCCGGGGTCGCGACGATCACCCTGAACCGGCCGGACAAGCTGAACGCCTTCACGCCCAAGATGCATGAGGAGTTGCGCGAGGCCTTCAAGCAGATCAAGCGCGACGAGGCCGTGCGCGCCGTGCTGATCACCGGCGCGGGCCGGGGCTTCTGCGCCGGGGCCGATCTGAACGAGCGCGATCTCTCGCCCGAAGCCGGGCCGCCCGATCTGGGCGCGACCCTGGAGCGCAACTACAACCGGCTGGTCCGCCTGATCCGTTCCTCGGAGAAGCCCGTCGTCGCAGCGGTCAACGGCATCGCGGCCGGGGCCGGCTGCAACACCGCCCTGGCCTGCGACATCGTGATCGCCGCGCGCTCGGCCGCCTTCCTGCAGGCCTTCGTCCATATCGGCGTGATCCCAGACGCCGGCGGCACCTATTCCCTGCCCCGCCTGGTCGGTCAGGCCCGCGCGACGGCGATGGCCATGCTGGGCGACAAGATTCCGGCCGAGGACGCCGCCCAATGGGGGATGATCTGGAAGGTCGTAGATGATGAGGCGTTGACGGGCGAAGCGCGCGCCATTGCCGAGCGGCTTGCCGCCGGACCGACCAAGGCCTTCGGTCTGATGAAGCGGGCCTTCGACGCCAGCGCGCGCAACGATCTGAGCGCGCAGCTCGATCTCGAACGCGATCTCCAGATCATCGCCGGGCGGAGCGAGGATCACCGCGAGGGCGTGGCCGCCTTCCGCGAGAAGCGCAAAGCCGCCTTCAAGGGCCGCTGATGGCGGCTCTCTCGCCGACGTCTCCCGTCGCCCTGATCGGGGCGGGCACCATGGGCGCCGGAATCGCGCAGGTCGCCGCGACGGCCGGGCACCCGGTGCTGCTCTACGATGCCGATATCGACGCGATCAAACGCGCCCTCGATGCCGTCACCGGCCATCTCAACCGCGCCATCGAAAAGGGGCGGATGGACGCGGGCGAGGCCGAAGCGATCCGGACACGCATCGCGCCCGTCGCGACCCTCGAGGAGCTGGCCCCGGCGGGGTTGGTGATCGAGGCGGTGGTCGAGAATGCCGAGATCAAGGTCGGGCTGTTCAAACAGCTTGAGGAGATTCTGGACGCGAACGCGATTCTGGCCTCCAACACCTCTTCTCTTTCGATCACCGAACTGGCCGCCCCCCTCGCCCGACCGCCGCGCCTGGCCGGGATGCATTTCTTCAATCCCGCACCGGTCATGGCCCTGGTCGAGGTGATCCAGGGGCTGGAGACCGATCCCGCGATCGCCGCCATCCTGGTCGATACGGCGGCGGCCTGGGGCAAGAGCCCGGTGCTGTGCAAATCCTCGCCCGGCTCCATCGTCAACCGCATTGCCCGGCCCTTCAACAACGAGGCGATCCGCCTGCTCGACGAAGGCGCCACGGATGTCTTCACCCTGGACGCGGTGATGCGCGAGGCGGGCGGCTTCCGCATGGGACCGGGACAGTTGATGGATCTGGTCGGCGTGGACCTGAACTGGGACGTGGCGAATGCCATGCACGATTCCTTCTTCAAGGACCCGCGCTTCCGCCCCTCGCGCATCCAGGCCGAGATGGTCGCCGCCGGGCATCACGGAAGAAAGACTGGGCGCGGCTGGTACGACTATGCCGAGGGCGCCGAGGCGCCCGCGCCGCAGACCGCACCACAAGCGGATCCGCCGTCCAAGGTGACGGTGCGTGGCGATCTCGGCCCGGCCAATGCCCTGATCGACCGCCTTGAAGCAGCCGGCGTGAAGATCGCCCGCACGGACGGGCCCGAGGGCCATCTCCGCATCGACGGCCATATCCTCGCCCCGACCGACGGGCGCATGGCGACGGAGCGCGCGGCCGGCCCGGAAGGGCCAGACCTCGCCCTGTTCGATCTGGCGCTGGATTTCGGCGTGGCGACGCGCATCGCCGTCGCGGTGGCGGACCAGGCCAATCCAGCGACCAGGACGGCCACCGCCGGCCTGTTCCAGGCGGCGGGGATCGCTGTGTCCTTCATCGACGACACGCCGGCCCTGCTGCTGACCCGCACGGTCTGCCTGCTAACCAATTTCGCGACCGACGCGATGATGCAGGGCGTGACCGACGCGGCGGGCATCGACACCGCCATGCTCAAGGGCCTCAACTATCCGCGCGGCCCCCTGGCCTGGGCCGATGCCCTGGGCGCGGCGCGGATCGTGACCGTGCTCGACAATCTGCAGCGGCTCTACGGCGACGACCGCTACCGCGCCACCCCGTTGATGCGCCGCCACGGTTGGAGCGGCCGGCCTTTCCATGACTGAGACTGCGGCTAAGGCAGGCGCTGAAACGGCGATGGCCGTGGCCGAGCGGGTCGCCCGCGATTTCTTCGCCCGCGACAGCATGGCGGCACTGCTGGGCATCGAACTGGGACCGGTTGCGCCCGGCCGTGCCAGCGCCAGCCTGCGCGTGACCGATTCCATGACCAATCCCCACGGCACCTGCCACGGCGGAATCAGCTTCGCCCTGGCCGATGCCGCCTTTTCCTACGCCTGCGTCACCTGGAACGAGCAGGCCGTGGGCCAGCATTGCAATGTCAGCTATCTCGCCCCGGCGCGACCGGGCGATATCCTGACGGCCAAGGCCGCGGAAGTGACACGCAGCGGCCGCAACGCGATCTACGACATCACGGTGACCGACGCGGCGGGACGGGTCGTCCTGACCTGCCGCGGGGTCGCCTTCATCAAGGGCGGCGCGATCCTGCCGCCGGAGGAGCTGGAACCATGACCGACGCCTTCATCTGCGACGCCATCCGCACGCCCATCGGCCGCTATGGCGGCGCCCTCTCGCCGGTCCGCGCCGACGACCTGGCCGCGATTCCCATGCGGGTCCTGCTGGAGCGCAATCCCGGCCTCGACCCCGCCGCGATCGAGGAAGTCTATTACGGCTGCGCCAACCAGGCGGGCGAGGACAACCGCAACGTCGCGCGCATGGGCCTGCTGCTGGCCGGGCTGCCGGACAGCGTGCCCGGGGCGACGGTCAACCGGCTCTGCGGCTCCGGCCTCGAAGCGATCAGCGCCGCGGCCCGCGCCGTGCGCTGCGGCGAGATCCAACTGGCCCTGGCCGGCGGCGTCGAGAGCATGTCTCGCGCGCCCTTCGTGACGGGCAAGGCCACGACCGCCTTCTCGCGCGAGACCCAGGTCTTCGACACGACCATCGGCTGGCGCTTCGTCAACCCGCTGATGAAGAAGCAATACGGCGTCGACGCCATGCCCGAGACAGCAGAAAACCTGGCCGAGGATTGCAAGATCGCACGCGAGGACCAGGACGCCTTCGCCCTGCGCAGCCAGCAGCGCGCGGCCCGGGCCCAGGCCGACGGCACCCTGGCCCATGAAATCGTCCCGGTATCGATTCCCCAGCGCAGGGGTGACCCCGTGTTCGTCGCGCAGGACGAGCATCCGCGAGAGACCTCGATGGAGGCCCTGGGCAAGCTCCGCGCGGCCTTCCGCGAGGGCGGCACGGTGACGGCGGGCAACGCCTCGGGAGTCAATGACGGAGCCTGCGCCCTGATCATGGCCTCGGAGGTGGCGGCCAAGGAATTCGGCCTCACCCCCCTCGCCCGCGTCGTCGCCACGGCCACCGCCGGCGTGCCGCCGCGCATCATGGGCATCGGCCCGGCCCCCGCGACCCGCAAGGTGCTGGGCCTCGCCGGGCTCAAACTCTCCGACATGGACGTGATCGAGCTGAACGAGGCCTTCGCCGCCCAGGCCCTGGCCGTGACCCGCGACTTGGGCCTGCCCGACGATGCCGCGCACGTGAACCCCAACGGCGGCGCCATCGCCCTGGGCCACCCGCTCGGCATGAGCGGCGCGCGCCTGGCCACCACGGCGGCCTACCAGCTCCAGCGCACCGGCGGCCGCTACGCCCTGATCACCATGTGCATCGGCGTCGGCCAGGGCATCGCCAGCGTGATCGAGCGGGTTTAGGCGGCGACAAGAGACAGCAGAGCCTTCCTCGTCCTGAGCCTGTCGAAGGACGAGGATCGCAACCCGCAAGATCGTGCCACGGTCTCATACTTCGACAAGCTCAGCATGAGGCCGAGGAAAAGAGTCTTGGGCGGCTAACCCCAAATCGACTTCCGCCGGTTCACGCTGGGATTCACCGGTTGCTCTGCGCCACATTGGCGCCGACGGCCGCGACGCCCCGGTCATCATCGGCTTCGGCATCGGCCAGGGCATCGCCAGCATGATCGGGCGGCGTTGGACGCGGGGGTTGCGGCATGCCGATCCATAACGTTTTCTGGGCGCCTATGCTTTCAATGAGGTGACCGACTCATGACGGTTTTCACGCGACTTCTGGGCCTTCTCTGCTTGGCCGCGACGCTTTCCTTGAGCGCCCCGGTCTGGGCTGCCGAGACTTACACGCCCGACCCGGCCTTCATGAGCCTGTTCAAGGTTTTCCCGCATGGCGAGGACAAGAGCGGTATCGGCGCCACTCTGGCGGATGTGATGTCGACCGAGGCCGCCCAACCCGGCGTCGTCTCGCCGGACGGCCCCCTGGTGATCGTCAACGGAAGCGGCATCTACGCCTATGACAGCAAGGACCGCACCTTGCTGCTGAGTGTCGATACGCGGAACGATCCCGCGAAATGACCT
The DNA here is from genome assembly GCA_027619995.1 of Pseudomonadota bacterium. GTDB lineage: Bacteria > Pseudomonadota > Alphaproteobacteria > CADEGL01 > CADEGL01 > JABIRQ01. The sequence goes on from JAQCGR010000049.1 coordinate 13,804, forward strand.
CCGTGTCCCATATCGGCCCGGCGCTCGCCTATCTGGCCGCCCTGAAGGCCGATGGTTCGGACCGGTGGAAGCCACTGGCCGAACAGTTCCTCAAGGACATCAAAGCCGCCCGGACCGCGAACGCCGAAAAAGACAAGAACTGGCTCGAAAGGCTGAATCTGACCTCCTGGCACGGGCGCGAGGAGTCGATCCACAGGATGATGGATTACGCCCTGTGGATGGCGGGCGACTATCTCTCGCGGGTGCTCGACGGCTCGGTCGCCACCTTCACCACCGAGTCGGTCGGCACGGATTTCTACCGCGCCGGCGATTCGCGATACGCTATCCCGTTCAATAACGTGATGATCGCCACCTTCTCCCTGGTCACCCTGACCACGGCATACGATATCCGCGAGGCCATCGTCGCCGCGGGCGACAAGATCGATTGGAAGAACGCCAAGGTCCTCGTCCATATGTCCATCGGCACGAACTACGGCGCCGGGCTGACCACGGGCACCAATCAACTGGTCGCCGCGCTGCCTGCCTTGACCGACAACGCGCTGCCCTCCGCCAATATCCTGATCGCACCCTATGCCACCGCCCCCTGCCCGACGATCGAACAGGACGGCAAGACCTACGCGGAGGTTGGCTGCACGGGCACGGCGGTCGGCGCGCCGTTGCTGGACAAGGACATCTACGATTTTTACTCGAGCCAGACCTGGTACGGCATCTACGACCGGACGAGGATCGCGCAGAGCGCCTTTCCCGGGGTGAAGACGATCACCCGCGCCGATGCGCCCGCCATCCCCGGCAATTACTAAGGTGACCAAGGCCGGCGATATCGACGCCTTCATCGAGCGCCTGAAGCTGTCGCTGATCGACAGCCGCGAGCTGCTCTCCAACGCGGTCGGATACTGGGTGCCCTACGAACTGGCCGCCAAGGATTGGGATCCGACGAAGGCCGATATTCCGGGCCTGACCACGGGCTTCCCGGCCGGAGTGACCGGCTACCCGAAAACCAATCCGGCCTTCTCGAACTGAACCCGAGGACCGGAGCGGCGCCGGCGTGATCGAGCCGGGGGGCACCGCGAACACCCCTCTCCCATAGGGAGAGGGAGGGGCCCATCGCGCAGCGATGGG
>JAQCGR010000050.1 GCA_027619995.1 Pseudomonadota bacterium
CCGGCGAGATCGCGGTCCTGCCCCTGGTCTTCGGCGCATGGAAGGTGGCCCTGGTCTTCTCGATCCTCAATCTGGCCGTCACCGGCTACCGCATCCGGATCGAGGAGAGCGCCCTGGCGGAACGGCGCGCGGGGCCGCTCGACTCCCGCTCGCCCGCGAAACGCGGCTCCGTCAGGCCGCGAACACCGGGATCGGCCACGAACAGGCCGCCCGCTTGAGGCTGGTCCTTTCGGTCCGCCTCGGTCAGGCGCTGGGACGCGGTCGTGATGTAGAGGCGGTCCAGATCGGGGCCGCCGAACGCGACCATGGTGCAGGCCGCGACCGGCACGTCGATGCGCCCGATCTCGCGTCCGTCCGGGGCATGGCGCACCACCCCCCAGCCGCCGTAGCGCGCGCTCCAGTAGCAGCCCTCTTCGTCGACCGCCGCGCCGTCGGGCCGTCCTTCCTGCCCCGCGGTGTCGGCGAACACGCGCTTGCCCGAGATGGCCCCGCTTTCCAGGTCGAAATCGTAGGCGTAGACGGCGAATCGGCGCGTGTCGGCGTGATACATGATCCGGTCGTCCGGGCTGAAGGCCAGGCCGTTCGAAACGATCACCCCGTTGACCATGCGCTGGCAGCGCCGGTCCGTGCCGAAACGATAGAGCGCGCCGTCGGGCGCCTGCAGGGTCTCGTCCATGCTGCCGGCCCAGAATCGACCTGCGCGGTCGCATCGGCCGTCGTTGAGGCGGGTATGCGGCCGATCTGATTCCGCGCCCGATTCGAGGTCGAGAAAGAAGAAGCCCGTCTGGCCGGCCGCGATCACGCCACCGCCTTCGCGCAGCGCCAGGCAACCGACCGGCGCCGGCACCGGCCAGGCCCTATTTTCGCCTGTTATCGGGTCGTAGCGGTTGATCGAAGGCGCGTAGATATCGGTCCAGTAGAGGGCCTGTTCCTCGGCGCACCAGACCGGCGATTCCGCGACGGCGGCGCGAGCGTCCACGATGCAGACGACATCGGCCGCCCCGCCCGCCACTTCAGATGTCCGCGCGGATCGCGCTCTCGATATGGGCCGCTCGCTCGGCCCGCGGCACGTCCGCGCTGTCCAGAACGATCGTCGCGACCCTGCGGCCGATATCCGCGAGCTGCGTCATCTCGTCCCGATCGTTGGCCAGGGGCTTCACCAGCACGGTGTCGTGGCTGAAACTCGGGATGACGCCATCGGGCCCTGCCGGCAAAGGCGCGACCCTTTCGCCTTCCTGCACGGCACGGATGGCCCGGCGAAGCTGGCGGCGAATTAACTGGATGCCGACATCGGTCGTGCCCAGGTTTTCGACGGCATGTACTGCAATCGCGCGCTGGGAGACCTGAGCGTCCCAGTCGCCGGGATTGCGCTGGCGATCCTGGTAGCTTCCCTCCGGCTGCTGGCCCGCGAAGTCGACCTTGCCCATGCCCATATCGTCCTTGCGGGTACGGCCGGTGGGATCGACGAGATCGTTTACGTGCCGCCAGCCGACAGTCAGGCAGTGGGTGTCGTCGACCGGCACGATCCAGCGGCCGATGGCGGGCGGGCTAAAATACTTCTCGTGCTTGCCGTCCTCCCAGGTCGCGCCGAACTGGCAGAAGTTCGGCAGCACGGCGTCGATGTTGCGCACCCAGACATGAGCGCCCCAGCGTCGCGCGGCGGTCGACATGACCCCAATGCGCGTTTCCGTGAATTCGAGGGAGGGCAAGGCGCCGAAGACTTCGGCAAACTGGACCCCGCTCATCCGGGTGTGCAGGAACACGCTGTGGATCGGGTCCATCCCGTTCTCGTGAACCTGCAGCCAATTGCACTCGAAGGGCAGGTAGTAAGGCACGCGCTCGTTGCCGGGGACGACGAAGGAATCGAAGACCGGAAAAGGCGGTTTCTCGGCCGGCGGACCCATATAGGCGAAGATAAGATCGCCCTCCTCATGGGTCGGATAGGCGCCGTGGAAGACCCTTTCCTTGAGCCGGCTGTTGGCAGGCTCGCCCGGCGTCTCCAGCACCGTGCCGTCGATGTCGTAGACCCAGCCGTGATAGCAACAGGCCAGGCCGCAATCGGTCACCACGCCGAATTCGAGCGACGCCCCGCGGTGGCTGCAATGGCGGTCGAGAAGACCGATTCGCCCGGCCTTGTCGCGGAACAGCACCAGATCCTCGCCCAGAATGCGCACCGGCACCGGCAGGTCGCGGACCTCGCTCGACAGCATCACCGGGTGCCAGAAGCGGCGGAAATACTCGCCGGCCGGCGCACCGGGCCCGGTGCGGGTCAACTCGGCATCGTTGTCCGGCAGGCTCTTGGCATGATAGCCGCCGAAGGGAACCGGGCGTCTCAGATTCGTGGCCGTCATGGCATCGACCCCCTTGCCCCGCCCGGGGCGCATGACCCCGATTTGGTTTTCCCGGATCATGCTAACAGCGACGCACATGGGCGCAAGACCGGTCCAGCGCGCGGCGCGCGTCGGCACGGGCTATCCCGAGTGCCTCGTGCCCGTTCAGTCCCGCAGCAGCCAGTAGCGCAGCAGCGCGGTGGTCGCCTGGGGCCGCTCCATGGTCGGGAGATGGGCGCAGCCCTCGATATAGACCAGGGTGGCGCCGGGGATGCCGGCGGCCAGTTCCTCGCTGTGTTCGGGGGGCAAAAGAACGTCCTGCCGTCCGCAGATCACCAGGGTCGGACAACGGATCTCGGCGAGATAGGGCCGTTCGTCGATGCGCGAGGCGTTGGCGCTTTGCTGGCGCAGATAGGCCTCCAAGCCGACCCGCTTGTTCATCGCCATGACGTTGGAGCGCAGGGGTTCCTCATCCAGCCGATCAGGATGGATGAAGACCGGCAGCATGCGCTGGGTGCTGCCCTGGAAATCGCCCTTCTGGGCCAGGGCGACAAGATCGGCGCGGCGCTTCGCCTGGTCCGGCGTGTCGGCGCGGGCCGAGGTGTCGAGCAGGCACAGCCTGCTCACCCGTTCCGGTGCGATGCGCATGACTGTCAGAGCGAGATAGCCGCCCATGGACAGGCCGGCCATGGCGAAGGGGCCCGGCGGCATCTCGTCCAGCAGGCGATGGGCGATCGCCTCGGCGGTGTCGTCCAGGCTGTGGCGGCCGACATGGACCTTCGCCACATCGCCCAGATGGTCGATCTGGTGGCGCCAGAGTTCGGCGTCGCAGAGCGTGCCGGGAATCAGCAGCAGGTTCCGGTCAGGCATGACGCCCCCTCATTTGATCAGCCCGCTCAGATCCTTGAAGACCGGGGTACCGGCCTGGCCCATCCATTCGAACAGCACCATCTCGGTCGCGACCGCCTGAATACCGGCGGCGCGCATACGGTCGAGCGCCAGGGCCTTGTTTTCGGTCCGGCGCGAGGTCGTGGCGTCGGCGACGACGAAAACCTCGAAGCCGCGCGCCGCGAGAGCCATTGCGGTCTGAAGCACGCAGACATGGGCCTCGATTCCGGCGATCACCAGCTGGCGCCGGTCGAGCGCGTCGAAACGCGCCGAAAGACCGGGATCGGCGGCACAGGAGAAATGGGTCTTGGCCGATTTCGCCTCTTCCGGAATCAGCGCGTCGAGCTGAGGGACGGTCGAGCCCAGGCCCTTGGGATATTGTTCGGAGACGATCAGCGGCACGCCGAGCCTGTCAGCCGCTTTCAGGAGAATAGTGCAGTTTTCAATCGCCGCCTCGGCATCGGCCATGGCGGGAAGCAGTTTTTCCTGCATATCGACCAGCAGGAGGGCCGCTTTCTCCGCTTCGATCAACCCGCCGGGCATTCGGCACTCCACGGCATTCTCATGAAATCTTCGCTCCATATCGCTTGATTCCTTGCTTTTCTAGCCCATCTCTGAGACAAAGCAGAGCCCCGGAGCTGCCGGGAGCGACGACTCCGAATGACCGGAGTCCGTAAATCAAGCTACGAGCGGTATGAATTTCGAAGATCTCGGCCTTTCAGAGGCCACCCTTCGTGCAGTGCACGAAGCGGGCTACACACAGCCCACACCCATTCAGGAACAAGCCATTCCCTACGTCCTCATGGGACGGGATGTGCTGGGCTGCGCCCAGACAGGCACAGGCAAGACGGCGTCCTTCGTCCTGCCCATGCTGGACATCCTCGACTCGAGCAGGGCGCGGGCGCGTATGCCCCGTGTCCTCATCATCGAGCCGACGCGGGAACTCGCCACCCAGGTGGACGAGGCGTTCATCCAATACGGCAAGTACCATAGCTTCGAGAGCGCGCTGCTGATCGGCGGCACCTCCATGGGCGACCAGGCTCGCAGGCTGGAAAAGGACATCGATGTCCTGATCGCCACGCCGGGCCGCCTGCTCGACATGATCGAGCGGGGCAAGGTGCTGATGACCGGCGTCAAGATCATGGTGATCGACGAGGCCGACCGTATGCTCGACATGGGCTTCGTGCCCGATGTCGAAAAGATCGTCTCGATGATTCCGACGATCCGCCAGACCCTGTTCTTCTCGGCCACCATGCCGCCGGAGATTCGCAAGCTGGCCGATGCCTTCCTGATGAATCCCAAGGCCATCACGGTGGCCCCCCCGGCTTCGCCCTCGGCGACCGTCAAGGATCACATCGTCATCGTCGGCGACCGCGACAAACGCCGCGTGCTGCACGAGCTGCTGGAGCGCGAGGACGTCACCAACGCTATCATCTTCTGCAATCGCAAGCGCGATATCGACGGCCTGACCACCTTTCTCAAGGGGCATGGCTACGACACCGCTGCGATCCATGGCGATCTGCACCAATCCCAGCGGACCGAGGTTCTCGACCGTTTTCGCGCCGGCGAATTGCGTATTCTGGTGGCCAGCGACGTTGCGGCGCGCGGCCTCGATATCGCGGGCTTGAGCCATGTCTTCAATTTCGACGTGCCGCAGACCGCCGAAGACTATGTCCATCGTATCGGCCGGACCGGCCGGGCCGGACGCGAAGGCCGCGCCTTCACGATCGCGACAGCCTCCGACGGCCGCTATATCGATGGCATCACCCGCCTGATCGGGCGCGAGATACCCCGCGTCCAGTCGGACGAATCCGCCAATGTCGAGGCCGAGGACGGCGACGATCGCCGCGGTCGGCGTCGCGGTGGCGCACGCAAATCCGCAGCCCCGGCACGCGCCCCGCGCCCGGAGCCGAAAGCTGCCGGTGCCGAGCCCGAAGCGGCGACCACCGAGCCCGAAATTTTGCCCGAGCCGGAGCCCGAGGGCGAGGAAAAGACCGAACGCAGCCCAAGGCGGCGACGGAGCCGCGCGAGCAAGCCCCGCGACGAGAGCGTGGAGCAGCCCGAAGCCGAGCCCAAAGCTGAGGCGGAAGAGCAAACCGAGCCGCGTCCTACGCGCAGCCGTGCGGCAGAACCGCGCGAGGATCGCCCTGAGCAGAACGATACCGGGGACGACGAAAAGAGCGGCGGCCGGACGCGCCGCAGCCGGGGCGGACGCGGAAGATCAGATAGCGGACGGGCGGAGAATGGCCGGTCCCGCGAAAGCGCCGATCGGCCCGAGCGCGGCAACAACGCCGACCAGGGCGAGCGGCGCGAGCGCAATGACGACCGCAACGGCGACGACAACGACAACAAAGCCGCCGGTTTCGGCAGCCGCGAGGAAACCCCCGCCTTCCTGCTTCGCGTCCCGCGCATCTAGGCAATCGTGGCGCCGAAGCATTTCGGCGCCACCCCCCTCACCCGGTTTCGCGCGATCGCATCCTCCGCAACGGCCGGGGGCAATCCAAATGCATCTCCACTAAGGAATCGCATCGGAGTGGCGGGATCGGGTAGGATCGCCGCCATGCAAACCATATTCGTTCATGTTAAATGCGAGTTGGGCCGGGCCTACGAGGTCGCGGACGGCGCCGCCCTGAATGTCGAACAGGTCTCGGAAGTCTATTCCGTCTCCGGACAGTTCGATCTGATGATGAAATGCTATCTCGATGACGAGGTCGATATCGGCCATTTCGTGACCGAGTCGATCCAGCGCCTGCCCGGCGTGAAGGACACCTTCACCACCATCTGCTTCAAGGCCTTCGGCTGACCTGACACGCCCGGTCCGGCGCGGGACAGGAATAAGCGCGAGCCTAAGGGGGACTGGCCAGTGATATCCGCCCTCACCCGGGACGAACTGGTGCCGTCGGACCTTCCAGACTGGCGCGACGTGCTGGCCGAGGGAATGGCCGCCGGGCGCGCGGTAAAGCGTCGCCGCACCGCCTTCCATCGCCTGCACGGCATCGCCTCGCAGCACGATTGGGCGCTCAACCGACGGGCGGCCGGGCGGAGCCGGTTCATGGTCAATATCGGCATGCCCGACTGGACACTGACCAAGGCCGCCCTGCACGAAATCTGGTCTCGCTTCGAGGAACCCGGGTTGGCGCCGCCCGATTCCTACCAACTCATCCTGGAACGACGGATGGGGCTGCCGGCCGATTTGCGCGAAGCGGCACCGCAGGAAACCGGCCCCGCCCTCTGGACCGAGAGCGACTGGATCGAACTCGGCCAGACCGTGCCGATCCAACCCCAGGCCCCTCTCATCGGGTCGCCCGCGAGTTTCGAAAACACGCTTCTCGGCCTCGCCGCCGGGCTCGACACGATGGGCAATTTCTCCAACTTCGTGAATCGCTATCCCTATTGGGACGACGAGGTCGGACAGATCGCCAGCGTCGTCCGAGCGCTCGGCGCGGTGGCCACCCATCGCCGGAGCGGCGTTGTCGCCGATTCCTATCTGGAGGACGGCCATTCGGGAATCTTCGCCGATTTCCGTTCGATCGTCGGTTGGGCGATGCTGGAACGCCATCTGGTCGAAGATTTGTGCGGCGCGGCCTATACGCCGGCCTTCGGCGGGCTGACATCGGATCCGTTTCTGCGCGCCGCCGTCTTCCGTGCCCTCGAACTGACCGGCCCGGCCGATGCTTTGCTCGATACCTATTATCACGGCGATACCGTCGGCCATGGCGAATCGGCGGACGGCAATCTGGCCCTGTTCGTCAACGACGCCACGATCAGCGTGGCGGCGGATGCCCGGTTCGGCTGGGGCGCCTCCTACCTGCCGACGCCGCTGACCGAGCGCGAACGGGTGCCCGGAACCGCGGATATTCTGGAAGTTCACCGCCTGGCGCGCGCGATGGAGCCCCGGGCAAGAGCCCTGGCGTCTCATTTCGACTGGCGCGGAACCGAAGCCCTGGCCGAGGAGATCACCCAAGGCGCCCGTGCCTGGCTTGGCCGTGTGAACGAATATCTCGCCGGGATCGGCATCGATCTCGGCAATCCGATCGAACTGATGCTGGCGACCCGCCGCATGGGGGCCTTCGAGATGGAGCGCATCGGCCTGGGTCCCGAAGGAGCCTATGACCATCCGACGGAACTGACGCGCATGACCCTGGAGACCCGCGACCGAGAGATCGCGCGAGTCGCCAAATCCGGTGCGGTGCGGCTCGACGGGATCGCGGTCGCCGTGGCCTCAACCGACGTTCACCATTTCGCCAAGTTGGTCATCGAAGGTGTGCTGGAAGCGCGCGGCGCGCGAATCCTGGACGGCGGCCTGGCGGTGGATCCGGAAATCCTGCTCGACCGGGCGCTGGAGGCGGGCTGCACGGCGGTCGTCGCCACCACCCATAACGGCTGGGCCCTCAATTTCGGCGACCGCCTCGCCGCCGCGCGCCGCCGGCGCGGGGCCGAGGGGATTGCCCTCGTGATGGGGGGCGTGTTGAACGAGGACACGGGCAAGGGCGCGAATTCCGAACTGCCGCGCGACGTGACCGCCGATCTCAAGGCGCGCGGCATCATCACCACCAACGACATGCTCGAACTGGTCGCCATACTGGGACAATCGCGTATCCGCTAGGCGTTTCCCGTCCGATAGCCGCACGCAAACAAGGAGCCAAACTCTTGGCCGAAGACAGGAAGCTGCGTTCCATACTGATCACCGGATCGAGCAGCGGTATCGGGCTGGCCATCGCACGCCGCCTGGCCGCGCCGGGGGTCGCCATGACGATCCATGCACGGTCTAACCGCGAGGGTTGCGAAAACGCCAAGCGCGAGGTCGAAGCCAGGGGCGTCAAGGCCCAGATCGTGCTCGGGGACCTGGCCGATGGCGGTTTCGCCCGCGAGCTTGTCGATCGCGCGGCCGAAGCTTTCGGCGGGCTCGGCGTGCTGATCGCCAATGCCGGCTTTCCCGTGGAGCGCGGCTGGGAGGGCCTGGATCGTGAAACGATGGACTATGCCCATAGGGTCGTGACCCTGGGCTTCTGGGAGATGGCCGAGCAAGCGCTCCCCCATCTCAAGGCCGCCGAGGATGGCCGCGTGATGACGATCAGCACCCTGAACGTCCATGTCCACCGCCCCGGTTTTCTCAGCTTTCCGGCATCGGCTGCCGCCAAGGCCGGGCTGGAGGCCCTGACCAGGACCCTGGCGATTCATCTCGCGCCCCACGGCGTCTGCGTCAATTGCGTTGCGCCCGGCCTGATCCGGAACGAATCGGACGGACCCGATGCTTTCGAGGAAGTGATGTCCCATCTGCCGCTGGGGCGGCTCGGCACCACCGACGAGGCCGCGGCGATGGTCGCCTTCCTGGCCGGCCCGGATGCGAGCTACGTCACCAATCAGGTGATCCATGTGAATGGAGGAATTGTCTAGCTATCGGTGCAAGCGCATCGCGCCGCTTCCGCGCTTCTCCGGCGGCGGTTAAGCTTCCCGCCGTTCGGATAGGGGGGGAACCAAAATTATGACGGACAAGACGGGGCTGCGCTCCATTCTCGTCACAGGATCGGGCAGCGGGATCGGCCTCGCCATCGCGCGCCGCCTGGCCGCGCCCGGGGTCGGCATGACGATCCATGCGCTGACCAATCGCGAGGGCTGCGAGCGCACCAAACGCGAGGTCGAGGCCAAGGGCGCCAAGGCCCAGATCGTCCTGGGCGATCTGGCTGATGGCGGCTTCGCCCGCGAGCTTGTCGATCGCTCGGCCGAGGGTTTCGGCGGGCTCGACGTTCTGGTCGCCAATGCCGGCTTTCCCGAACTGCGCATCTGGGAGGAACTCGACCGCGAGGCGATGGAGAATGTCCACAAGGTCGTGACCCTGGGTTTCTGGGAAATGGCCGAACAGGCCATCCCGCATTTGAAGAAAGCCCAGGACGGCCGCGTCGTGACGATCAGCACCCTGAACGTCCATATCCCCCGCCATACCTATCCGATATATCCAGCCTCCGCTGCCGCGAAAGCCGGACTGGAAGCTCTGACCAAGACCCTGGCGATGCATCTCTCGCCCTTCGGGGTCTGCGTCAATTGCGTGGCACCCGGGATCATCGAGAAGGATTCCGACACCATCCAGTTCTATGACCCGGCGGCATACGAACCGCTGCTCGCCCATGTTCCCTTCGGCCGGTTGGGAAGGACGGACGAGGTCGCCGCGATGGTCGCCTTCCTGGCGAGCCCGGATGCGAGCTACGTCACCAACCAGACCATCCATGTAAATGGGGGAATTTGTTAACGGCGGGATCTTCCAGGCGGGAAACACGTCATGCTCCGAATCATGCTTCCTCACCCTGAGCCTGTCGAAGGGTGAGGTTCGCACAACGCAAGACCATGCCGCAGCCTCATACTTCGACAGGCTCAGCATGAGGCCGAAGGAGACAACCCGGCTTGTCTTGGCGTTTCAATTATCCGTGCGTCGCAACACCGCCCGGCCCGGGCGAAACCCATGATCGGCACCTCGCCCGCACCATCGCGGCTCCGGCGCTTCATGGTGCTGAGCGCCTCCGTCCTGGCGGCGGCGGTGTTCGAGCTGAACCTGACCAATATCTCGGTCGTCCTGCCCCATATGCAGGGCGCCTTCAGTGCGACCCAGGATCAGGTGAGCTGGGTCGTCACCGCCTTTTTCGTCGGCATGATCGTGGGCTTCGCCTGGTCGGGCTGGGCCGCCGACCGGTTCGGGCGCAAGCAAGTCTTCATGGTCTCCAATCTCGGCTTCATCGTCGCGACCTTCATGTGCGGCGCCTCCGACTCACTCGGATCGGAAGTGGCCTGGCGTTTCGGCCAGGGATTCTGGGGCGGCCCGCTGATGCCGCTCAGCCAAGCCCTCGTGCTCGATTCCTTCCCGCGCCGCCAGCATGGCTTCGCCAACGCCATCTGGGGCATCGGCGTGATGATGGGCCCAGCCCTCGGGCCGACCTATGGCGGTTTCATCACCGAGCATTGGGAATGGCATTGGATTTTCTATGCCTGCCTGCCGGCGGCGGGGGTCGCGACGGCTCTCTGCTGGATCTTCGTGCCAAAGACCGAAGGACGACCCGAGCGCGGCTTCGACCTGATCGGCTTCACCGCGCTGATCCTCGCCGTGATCGCTACACAGCTAGCCCTCAACCGGGGCGAACGGCTGGACTGGTTCTCCTCGACCGAGATCATCCTCGAAGTCGCGGCAGCGGCCTTCTTCTTCTACATCCTGGTCGTCCACAGCCTGACCGCGCGCAACTCCTTCATCGAGCCGGGCATCTTCCGCGACCGCAACGCCGCGACAGGCCTGGCCATCACCGTGATCTGGGGCTTCACCCTGCACGGTCCGCTGGTTCTGACAGCGCTGCTGCTGCAGGAACTGCGCGGCATGCCGGTCATGACTATCGGGATTATCATGTCGCCCCGCGGACTCGGGGTGATGGCGGGTATGTTCCTGGCCGCCCAGGTCATCAAACGCGTCGACCCGCGCTATATGATCGCCTTCGGGATGGGCACCCTGGCGCTATCGTCGTGGTTCATGTCGCAATGGACCATGGCGATCGGCTCCTGGGACGTTATGTGGCTGACCACCATGCAGGGCTTTTCGACGGGCTTCAGTTTCGTGCCGCTTTCGACCAAGACCTTCTCGACCCTTCCCCGGCGCTACCGGACCGAGGGGCTGACGGTATTCAACCTGATCCTATTCCAGGCGATCAGCGCGGGTATCGCGGTCTCGATGAACGTCCTGACGCGGACCAGCCAGGCGAGCCGGGCCAGCCTGACCGAATTCGTCAGCCCTTACGCCGCCCATAGCAAGATCCTCCCCGACTCCTGGGACTTCGACACGATGAGCGGGTTGGCCTCGATCGAAGCGGAGGTCATGCGACAGGCCGCGATGATCGGCTATCTGAACAATTTCAAGATGATCGCGATCATGGCGGCCTGCGCCATACCCGCGGTCTTTCTGTTCACCAAGGGCCGCATCACCGGCAACGAGGCCGCCGATGACTGACGGCTCTGGCCCGATGTGCGTTCTCCCGGGCCACATGCTGAGCCTGTCGAAGTATGAGGCCGTGGCACGATGCGGGGGTGCGCCAGCCTCACCCTTCGACAGGCTCAGGGTGAGGGGCGACAGATCAGGCGGCACACCATGACCGGCAGCAACCAGAGTTCGATGGGCGCAACGACTGTGCTGCCGGCGGGGCAGCGCCGGATGGTGCTGGCCACGGCGATGTTCACGGGCGCCATCTATTCCCTGAACCTGACCCTGGTCTCGATCTCCCTGCCCTTCATGCAAGGCAGTTTCTCCGCCACGCCCGACCAGATCAGCTGGGTCGTGACCGCCTTCATCATCGGCATGACGGCGATGATCACCTCGACCGGCTGGGTCGCGGCCCGGCTGGGGCGAAAGCGCCTCTATATCCTTTCCCTCGCCGCCTTCACCCTGATCTCGCTGATGTGCGGCAATGCCACCTCGCTTGAGGAAGAGGTGCTGTGGCGCTTCCTGCAGGGCGTGTCGGGCGCACCGCTGATCCCGCTCAGTCAGGCCATCGTGATCGACGTCTATCCGCGCGAGGAATCGGCGCGGGCCATAGGAGTCTGGGCCATCGGCATGATGGTCGGTCCGGTCATCGCCCCGCCGATAGGCGGTTGGATCACCGATCTCTACGGCTGGCCGGCGGTCTTCTTCATCAATCTGCCGATCGGCCTCTACGCCTTCCTGGGGGCGATCCTGTTCATTCCCTCGACACCGGCCGAGCGCGGCCGCCGGATCGACGCCCTGGGCCTGGGCACCCTGGTGATCGGGTTGATCGCCATCCAGCTCACCCTCAACCGGGGCACGCGGCTCGACTGGTTCGCATCGAGCGAAATCCTGATCAGCTTTTCGATCGGCATCGCCTTCCTCTATGCCTTCGTCGTCCATGCCCTGACCGGGCGCGACACCTTGATCAACCCGGCCATGTTCCGCGACCGGAACTACGCCTTCGGGCTCTGCCTGATCGTCTTCTTCGGCACGCAGGTTTTCCTGCCGACTTTGCTGCTGCCGCTGATGCTGAAGAATCTGGTGCACTATCCGATCGACATGATCGGCCTGCTGCTGGCCCCGCGTGCGATCGGCATCATGATCACATCCGCCTTCACCGGCCGGTTGACCCAGCGCATCGATCCGCGCCTGCTGATCGTCGCCGGTTTTCTGATGATCGGCGCCTCGAACTGGATGATGGCGCAATGGAGCCTGGATGTCGGCCCGTGGGAGGTCGTATGGACCGGCCTGATACAGGGCGCGGGCTCGAACCTGGTCTTCGTGCCGCTCAACGCCCTGACCTTCCGGACCCTGGACGGACGCTATCGGGGCGATGCCGTGCCGCTTTTCTATCTGGTGCTGAATCTGGGGGCGAGCGCGGGGATCGCCGCGGTCATGACCTATCTGACCCAGGACACCCAAACCGCCCATGCGATCCTGTCCGAGAATATCACCCTCTTCAACGATGCGGCGCGCGACGCGATGAACATGGCCAGCATAGAGCGCGAGGTCAGCCGCCAGGCGGGCATGATCGCCTACAACAACACGTTCATGTTCATTGCCGTCCTGGCCGTCATCCCGGTGCCCTTCGTCTATCTGCTGCGGCGGGTGCGATGAGTGTGCAGGGATGAGCGATATCGGCCAGCCGGGCGCCGGGCCCGCACCGAACCGTCATCTGATCATGGCGACGGTGACGCTGGCCAGCGCCATCTATTCCATCAACCTGACCGTCGTCGCGATCTCCCTGCCTCAAATGCAGGGCGGCTTCTCCGCCACGCGCGATCAGATCAGTTGGGTCGTCACCGCCTTCATCCTCGGACAGACGGCGATGATCATCTTTTCGAGCTGGCTGGCCTCCCGGGTCGGGCGGCGGCGACTTTATATCGTCTCCATCGGCGCCTTCATGGCGACCTCCGTGATGTGCGGCAATGCCGGCTCGCTCGAAGAGGAAGTCTTCTGGCGCTTCCTCCAGGGCATCTCCGGGGCGTCGCTGACGCCGCTATCCCAGACCATCCTGATCGACGTCTATCCGCGCGACGAATATCCTCGCGCCCTGGGCATCTGGAGCATCGGCAGCATGGTCGGCCCGGTCATCGCCCCGCCCATCGGCGGCTGGATCACCGATCTCTACGGCTGGCCCGCCGTCTTCTACATCAACGTGCCGATCGGCCTACTCGCGCTGATTGGTGCGATTCTCTGGGTGCCGAGAACCCAGACGGTCAACACGCGCCGGCTCGACGTCTTCGGCTTCTGCGCCCTGCTGATCGGCCTGGCCGCCCTGCAACTGATGATGAACCGGGGCGCCCGGCTGGACTGGCTCGATTCGACCGAGATCGTCGTTGAACTGATGGTCTTCGCCATCTTCATCTATCTCTTCGTCGTGCAGATCACGACCAGCCGGAACCCCTTCCTGCCGCCGCGCCTGTTCCGCACCCCCAATCTGGGCTTCGGCCTCTGCATGAATTTCGCCAACGGCCTGATCGCCTTCCTGCCGCTCGTCATGCTGCCCCTGATGCTGCGGAACGTCCAAGGCTATCCGGTCGAGTTGATCGGGCTGCTGCTCGCCCCGCGCGCGATCGGCGTGATGGCCTCCAGCCTCGTCGCGGGGCGCCTCTTCGCCTATGTCGACGCGCGCCTGCTGTCCGCCCTCGGCCTCGGTTGCATCGCCGTTTCGCATTGGGTGATGGGCCAATGGACCCTGGATGTAACGACCTGGGACGTGGTCTGGACCGGCATGCTGCAGGGGTTAGGCTCGGGCATGTTGTGGATTTGCCTCAACTACCTGACCTTCGCCTTCGTCCAGCCGCGCGAACGGTCGGACGCGGTGCCCCTGCTCTACCTCTCCTTCAATCTGGCGGTCAGCGTCGGCGTTGCCGGGGCCATCACCCTATGGACCATCGGCGCGCAGCGAGCCTATGCGGCCCTGGTCGAAGCGGTGTCGCCCTATAACCGCCTGCTCCACAGCGATCTCGTCCCGCCCGGCTGGGACCTGCGCCTGCCCGGCGGCGCGGCGGGCATCGATGCCGAGATCGGCCGGCAATCGGCGATGATCGGCTTTGCCGACGCGCAGATCGTGATCGCCCTGATCGCCCTGGCGATCATCCCCGCGCTCTACCTGCTGCGGCGGCCGCGATGACCGGCGGCGGGCAGGCCCTGACCGGCGCGCGCCTCTGGCTGACCATCGCCGCGGTCATGATACCGACCACGGTCTATGTCCTGGACCTGACCATCGTCACCGTCGCCCTGCCCCATATGCAGGGTAGCTTCTCGGCCACGGCGGACCAGATCGCCTGGGTGCTGACCGGCTATCTGGTCGGCCAGTCGATCGTGACGGCCTGTTCCGGCTGGCTCAGCCAGCGCTTCGGCCGCAAGCAGATCTACCTGCTGGCCACGGTCGGCTTCACCGTCATCTCGATCTTCTGCGGCATGGCGACGAGCCTGACCGAGGAGGTCGGCTGGCGCGCCCTCCAGGGCATGTTCGGCGCGCCGCTGCTGCCGCTTTCCCAAGCCATCATGCTCGACCTCTTCCCGCGCGAGAAACACGGCACGGCCAATTCGATCTGGGGCATGGGCATCCTGATCGGCCCGGTACTGGGGCCGACGGTGGGCGGCATCCTGACCGAAGCCTATAGCTGGCCCTGGGTCTTCTTCATCAACGTGCCCGTGCTGATCCCGACCGTCTTCGGTGTCTGGCTGCTG
>JAQCGR010000051.1 GCA_027619995.1 Pseudomonadota bacterium
GATGTGATCACGGGCCTGAAGGAAGGCGAGCGCGATCAGGTGCTGTTGGGCGTCACTGGCTCGGGCAAGACCTTCACGGCGGCCCAGGTCATCCAGCGAGTCCAGCGTCCCAGTCTGGTGCTGGCCCCGAACAAGACCCTGGCGGCCCAGCTCTACGGCGAGATGAAGAACTATTTCCCCTACAACGCCGTCGAATATTTCGTGTCCTATTACGACTACTACCAGCCGGAGGCCTATGTCCCCCGCTCGGACACCTATATCGAGAAAGAGGCGACGGTAAACGAGCAGATCGACCGGATGCGCCATTCCGCGACCCGGGCGCTGATGGAGCGCGACGACGTCATCATCGTCGCCAGCGTGTCCTGCATCTATGGCATCGGCGCGGCCGAGACCTATACCGGCACCGCCTTCACCCTGCGCAAGGGCCAGGTCATCAACCGCAACCAGCTGCTCAAGAAGCTGGTCGAGCTGCAATACAAGCGCAACGATTCGAACTTCCTGCGCGGCGCCTTCCGGGCGCGCGGCGATGTCGTCGAAATCTTCCCCGCGCATTTGGAAGACCGGGCCTGGCGCCTCGACATGTTCGGCGACCAAATCGAGGAGATCGTCGAGTTCGATCCCCTGACCGGCCACCGGGACGGGATTCACGACTCGGTCAAGGTCTACGCCGCGAGCCATTACGTCGTGCCCAAGCCGACCCTGGCCCAGGCCTCGGCCAAGATCAAAATCGAGCTGAAGCAGCGCCTGGACGAACTGACCAAAGAGGGCAAGCTGCTGGAGGCCCAGCGCCTGGAACAGCGCACCAGCTTCGATCTCGAAATGATCGAGGCGACGGGTGCCTGCGCCGGGATCGAGAACTATTCCCGCTTCCTGACCGGGCGCAACCCGGGCGACCCGCCGCCGACGCTGTTCGAATATCTGCCCAAGAACGCCCTGCTGTTCGTGGACGAGAGCCATATCACCGTGCCGCAGATCAACGGCATGTACAAAGGCGATTTCGCGCGCAAATCGACCCTGTCGGAATTCGGCTTCCGCCTACCCTCCTGCAAGGACAACCGCCCGCTCAAGTTCGAGGAATGGGAGATCATGCGGCCCGAAACGATCTTCGTCTCGGCGACGCCCGGACCTTGGGAGATGGAGCGCACGGGCGGGGTCTTCGTCGAGCAGGTCATCCGGCCGACCGGCCTGATCGATCCCGTGGTCGAGATTCGCCCGGCCGAGACCCAGGTCGACGACCTTCTGGCCGAATGCCGCGAGGTGATCGGCCGGGGCGGGCGGGCGCTGGTCACGACCCTGACCAAGCGCATGGCCGAGGACCTGACCGAATACATGATGGAGGCGGGCATCAAGGTCCGCTACATCCATTCCGACGTGGATACCCTGGAGCGGATCGAGATTATCCGCGACCTGCGCCTGGGCGCCTTCGACGTGCTGATCGGCATCAACCTGCTGCGCGAGGGGTTGGATATTCCCGAATGCGCCCTGGTCGCCATCCTGGACGCGGACAAGGAAGGGTATCTGCGCTCCAAGACCTCACTGATCCAGACCATCGGCCGTGCCGCGCGCAACATCGAAGCCAAGGCCGTGCTCTATGCCGACCGGCTCACCGCCAGCATGGCCGCGGCGATCGAGGAAACCGACCGTCGGCGCGAGAAGCAGCAGGCCTATAACGCCGAGCACGGCATCACCCCGGCCTCGGTCAAGAAGAACATCTCGGACATCCTGGAAAGCGTGTACGAGCGCGACCACTACACGGTCGAAACCGGCGACGAGGCGACCAAGCATCTGGTCGGCAAGGATCTGACCGCCTATATCGCCGACCTGGAGGCGCGGATGCGCGAGCATGCCGCCAATCTGGAATTCGAGGAGGCCGCCAATATGCGCGACCAGATCCAGCGCATGCAGGCGGACGACCTGGGTCTCTCCACCCGCGGCGCCCTGGCCGAGCGCATCAAGATGGCCGATGCCTGGTCCAAGGGCCGGAAGTACAAGGCCAAGCCCGGCAAGCGCCGGAAGAGCGGCGGCCGACGCGCGGGAGCTTGAGATCGGCGACCCGCCGCGTTTGCGCCTAGTACGCCCAGATCGCGCGGAGGAAACAGACCACGCCGGCCACGCCGAACACCGCGAAGGTCAGGAGCATCCCGATCACCCGGGCCGCCGTGGAACTCGATCCGATCCCCCAGGCATGACACAGACGGCCAGCCACCAAGGCAATGCCGAGGACATGAAGCAAAATATGGCCCGCGCCGCCGAGTTCAGCCATGGCCATGAGCAGCAGAACAAATGGAACGTATTCGGCGAAATTGCCGTGGGCCCGGATCCGGCGCATCAGTTCCACGTCTCCGCCGTCTCCAAGGTCGATTCCCGCAGCACGCCGCCGGAGACTGACTCGCAGGGCCAGCGCCAGGTACAGGGCGGCCAGCAAGCTGGCGTAGAGCATGGTGACGGTGGGCGGGGTCATGGACATCTCCTGGACGAACGGATCCAACAAGGCTGCACCATTAATGAGAGGCCCGCGGGCGGCAGGCTAGCACCCTTGCGGTCCCGCCCCCTTGCCCGGAAGTGCCGAATCGTGTTCCCTCGCGCCGCGCCGGCGGGCGCGGTTCCGCGATCCGATCGGCAAGCACAAAAAAAGAGACAGGGAACGGTGACCAGGATTTATCGCACCCTTTCCGCGCCTCAGGCTCGCCCATGACTCATCTTTCCTGGATCTTCGTCGCCGTCGGGCTGGTCCTGCTGTTCTTCGGCGGCGAAGCGCTCGTGCGCGGCGCGGTCTCCATGGCCCGGCGGCTGGGCGTCTCACCCCTGGTGATATCGCTTTCGGTCGTGGCGCTGGGGACGAGCGCCCCGGAAATGGTGGTCGCGCTGGATTCCGCGCTCGACGGCCATACCGATGTCGCCATCGGCAATGTGGTCGGCAGCAATATCGCCAACACCCTGCTGATCCTCGGCGTCGCCGGGCTGATCGCGCCCATCGTCTGCAACATCTCCACCGTCCGGCGCGACGGCGTCGCCGTGGCGCTGACCAGCCTGGTCTTCGTCGCCCTGGCCTGGGTCGGCGAGCTGCGCGCCTGGTCGGGCGCGGTGCTGCTGGTTCTGCTGACCGCCTATCTCGGCCTGTCCTACTGGCGCGACCGACGCGACGCCAAGGCCCTGCGCGAACATGCAGAGGAGGTCGAGGAGATCGGTGGCCGCCCCCTGACCCTGACCCGGTCACTGTTGCTGGTCGTCGTCGGCCTCGTCCTGCTCGCCCTCGGCGCCGATCTCCTGGTCGAGGGCGCGGTGGATATCGCCCGGCATTTCGGCGTGTCCGAGACCGTGATCGGCCTGACCCTGGTCGCCTTCGGCACCTCGCTGCCCGAACTCGCGACCTGCGCCATCGCCGCCTACCACCGCCATGCCGATGTCGCCCTGGGCAATATCCTGGGCAGCAACATGTTCAATATCCTGGGCATCATGGGCGTCGTCACGCTCATCACCCCGGTCCCGGTGCCCGCGCAGATCATGGATTTCGACGTCTGGTTCATGCTCGGGATCAGCATCCTGGTGCTGCCCCTGATGATCACGGGAGGCCGCCTCAACCGGCCGGAATCGGCCGGCCTGATCGCCCTCTACCTCGCCTATCTCTGGGCCCAGTTCCATGGTGTCCAGGAGCTTTTCGACCTGATTCCGGCCTGACCCCGACGTCCGGGGGCCGCCAGGCCCGGACGGGTCTTGCCCGGGGCGCGGGCTTCACCCATCTTCTTCGGTCATGCTCATGACGACAGACACCATGCCCAGACGCGCGCTCGTCACCGGCGCAGGCCAGCGCATCGGCCAGACCATCGCCACGGCTCTGGGCCGTGCGGGATGGGATGTCGCCGTGCATCACAACCGCTCAGCCGATGGCGCGGCCGCGACGGCCGAGGCGGTGCGCGCGACCGGGCGCCGGGCGGAACTGCTGCGCGCGGATCTGAGCCGCGAGGACGAGACCGCCGGCCTGATCGAACGGGCGGAGGCCGCCCTGGGCGGGACGATCGGCTGCCTGATCAACAATGCCGCGATCTTCGAAATGGATACCGTGGCCAGCGCGACGCGCCGGACCTGGGACGCCCATATGGAGATCAACCTGCGGGCGCCCTTCGTCCTGATCCAGGCCCTGACCCGGCGCCTGCCCGAGGATGCTCAGGCCTGCATCGTCAACATGATCGATGCGCGGGTGTGGAACTTCACGGCCAATTTCGTGTCCTACACGGTGGCCAAGAGTGGGCTTTGGACCCTGACCCAGACCATGGCCATGGCCCTCGCCCCGCGCATCCGGGTCAACGCCGTCGGCCCAGGCCCGACCCTCCAGGACAAGCATCGCACGCGCGAGGAATTCGAGGCGCTCCGTGCCTCCATGCCCTTGGGCCGGGGCACGACGCCGGAAGAAGTCGCCAACGCCGTGCTCTACCTCATCGATTCGCCGGCCGTGACCGGTCAGATGATCGCCCTCGACGGCGGCCAGCATCTGGGCTGGGTGCGGCCCGGCGGCGCGCGAAATCCCGCCGGCTAGGCGGGCGAAAGGCAAGACAATGGGCAAGTCCGGCAGCATCCTCCCGCAATCCGGTACCGACCCCGCCGCGGACGGACGGCGCGGTATCCGCCATGTCTTCGTGTGCGACCTGGAGTTGTCCTGCCTGATCGGCGTCCATAGCCATGAGCGACTGCTCCGCCAGCGCATCCGCATCAATCTGGATCTGGCGGTCGAGGAGAGCCTGGAGCCGATCGGCGACGAACTCGCCAATGTCGTCTCCTACGAAGATATCCTGGATCGGGTCCGTACAATCGCCGGCGCGGGCCATATCAATCTGGTCGAAACCCTGGCCGAGAGAATCGCGGAAACCTGCCTGGAGGACGCCCGCGTGCGCACCGCCCGCATCCGGGTCGAGAAACTCGACGTGTTCGAGGATGCCGCGAGCGTGGGCGTGGAAATTGAACGATTCAACACACTTGACCGGGCTTGACAAAGCCCCCGCGACGGTTCATGGCACGGCGAGTTTTGCACACCGGCCCGAAATCGTCATGGATCGCGTCCGCCTCGTCACAATTTCCAGAAACGATTGCGATACACTCGCAGGACTCTCTCATAAACTTTATAAAACAATGGCTTAGAGAAACTGCCTATTTTTTGTGCAAACCGATGCCACCCTTGCGTTCCAGGGCGATGCGCAGCGCGAACGGTCCTTCCCCACAGACTTATCCACATGATTCGTGGATATTGCGTTTCAGTGATGGATCGGCCGCTATTACGCTCTCGGTTGACGCCGCGTCGATGCCGCCCATGCTAGCGTGATGGCCAAGGCAAACAAGGACATCGCCCCGCCCGACCTGGGCGCCGAGGCTGCCCCGCCCGAGGGCGCGGGCCAGGCCCTGCCGTCGCTCGCCGCGGGCATCGCGGTCATCCAGACCCAACTCAAGACTATGCCCGCCACGCCAGGCGTCTACCGCATGCTCGACCGGCGCGGCGACGCGGTCTATGTCGGCAAGGCGCAAAATCTGCGCAAGAGGGTGATCGCCTACACGACGCCATCGAAGCTGCCCTATCGTCTGCAACGCATGGTGGCAGAGACGACGGCGATGGAGGTCATCCGGACCCATACCGAGGTCGAGGCGCTGTTGCTGGAAAGCAATCTCATCAAGCGCCTGCGCCCGCGCTACAACGTGCTGCTGCGCGACGACAAGTCCTTTCCCTATATCCTGATTTCCAGCGACCAGGAATGGCCCCGGATCGTCAAATACCGAGGCTCGCGCTCATCCGGCGGCCGCTACTACGGCCCCTTTGCCTCGGCCGGCGCGGTCAACCGGACCCTGACCGCCCTGCAGCGCGCGTTTCTGCTGCGCTCTTGCTCGGACAGCATCTTCTCGTCGCGCACCCGGCCCTGCCTGTTGTTCCAGATCAAACGCTGTTCGGCGCCCTGCGTCGGGCGGATCGACCGGGCCGGCTACGACGCCCTCGTCGCCGAGGCCCAGCTGTTCCTGGAAGGCAAGACCCAGCGCATCCAGCGCCAGCTCGCCACGCGCATGCAGGCGGCCAGCGAGAACATGGAATACGAGCGGGCCGCCGCCTATCGCGACCGCATCAAGGCGCTGACGGCGGTGCAGAGCCATCAGGGCATCAATGTCGCGGGGCTCGACGAGGCCGATGTGCTGGCCGCCCATCAGGAGGGCGGGCAGACCTGCGTGCAGGTCTTCTTCTTCCGCTCGGGCCGCAACTACGGCAACCGGGCGTATTTCCCGCGCCACGACCGCCAGACCGAGGTGGAGGAGGTGCTGGGCGCCTTCATCGGCCAGTTCTACGAGGACAAGCCGGTGCCGCGCCAGGTGTTGTTGAGCCACCGGGTTCCCGAACAGGCCCTGCTGGGCGAGGCCCTGACCCTGCGCGCCGAACGCGCGGTCAAGCTTTTCCGTCCCGAGCGCGGCGAGAAGCGGCGCATGGTCGAACACGCCCTGCTCAACGCACGCGAGGCCCTGGCCCGCCGCATGGCCGAGAGCGCGAGCCAGAACAAGGCGCTCGAGGGTCTGGCCGATATTTTCGACCTGGACGCGCCGCCCCGGCGCATCGAGGTCTACGACAACAGCCATATCGCCGGCAGCCACCCCTATGGCGCGATGGTCGTGGCCGGCCCCGAAGGCCTGATAAAGAACGCCTATCGCAAATTCTCCATCCGCGGTGCGGCCAAGCCTAAGAGTCCGGGGGGCGCGGGAGCCGCCGGCCCTGGCCTCGCCGAGGCGCAGGCCGGTTACGCCGCCGGCGACGACTACGCCATGATGCGCGAGGTCCTGACCCGGCGCTTCGAGCGCGCCATCAAGGAGGATCCGGAGCGCGAGCGCGGCGTCTGGCCCGATCTGGTGGTGATCGACGGCGGCCAGGGCCAGCTCGGCGTGGCCGAGCAGGTCTTCGCCGAACTCGGCATCGAGGATGTCGAACTGATGGCCATCGCCAAGGGCCCGGACCGCAATGCCGGGCGCGAGCGCTTCTTTCGCCCGGGCAAGCCGCCCCGGGAGTTGGAGCCGCGCGACCCCGTGCTCTATTTCCTGCAACGCCTGCGCGACGAGGCCCATCGCTTCGCCATCGGCACCCATCGGGCGCGCCGCTCCAAGGTTATCGGGCGCTCCCAGCTCGACGAGGTGCCGGGCATCGGCCCCCGGCGCAAACGCGCGCTGCTGCATCATTTCGGCTCTGCGCGCGGGGTCCAGCAGGCCGGGCTGGCCGATCTCGAAACGGTTGAGGGGATCAGCGCGACCGTGGCCCGAAAAATCTATGACCATTTCCACGAGGACGGCTAAACTCCCCCATCATGCACGATCTGGCCGCGGCCGCGTTCCGGGGCCGGTTTTTCGCCCCGCGACGGACCCGCCGGACGGGACCGCGCAATGGAGCGTCATGACCGCCAATCTGCCCAATATCCTGACCGCCTCGCGGATCGCCGCGATTCCCGTGCTCACCGCCTTGTTCTTCGTGGAGGGGGACACTGCGCGCTGGACCGCCCTGGCCGTCTTCGCCCTGGCCGCCCTGACCGATTATCTCGACGGCTATCTCGCCCGGGCGCGCCACTGGCAGTCCAAGCTCGGCCAGTTTCTCGACCCGGTGGCCGACAAGCTGCTGATCGCCTCGGTGATCTTCCTGCTGGCCGCCTTCGACCGGATCGGCGGCTTCGCCATCCTGATGGCCCTCATCATCCTGTGTCGGGAAATCCTGATCTCCGGCCTGCGCGAATATCTCGCCCAATCCGCCGTCGAGGTCCCGGTCAGCGCGCTTGCCAAGTGGAAAACCGCAATCCAGATGCTGGCCATGGGCTTTCTGATCGTCGGCGATGCCGCCCCCTGGGCGCAGGCTAGGCTGCTCGGCGAGATCGGTTTGACGGCGGCTGCCGTGCTGACCCTGGTCACCGGTTATGCCTATCTGCGCGGCGCGATCGGCCATATGCGCAGCCAAACCGGTTGCGGCGAGGAGAGCGAGGCCGAAGAGAAACCGGACCCCAGGCCCGTCACGCGGCCGGGCTGATCCGAATCGGCACAAGGGCGAAACGGTAGAAAGACGGCACCGATGGCGGTTTCGAGTCCCAAACGCAGGACAGCATGAAGATATTCGGCCTCGCCGGCTGGAGCGGCAGCGGCAAAACCACTCTCGTTGCCCGCCTGATTCCGGAAATTGCGGCGCGCGGCCTGACGGTCTCGACCGTCAAACATGCCCATCACGCCTTCGACCCCGATCTCCCGGGCAAGGACAGCCATACCCACCGCATGGCCGGCGCGCGCGAGGTCATGGTCTCGTCCTCCCAACGCTGGGCCCATATCAATGAACTGGCCGGCGCGCCGGAACCGACCCTTTACGAGTTGATCGCGCGGATGAGCCCGGTCGACCTGCTGTTGGTCGAAGGCTTCAAGCGCGCGCCGATCCCCAAGATCGAGGTCTGGCGCGCGGCCAATGGCAAGCCCCTGCTCCACCCCGAGGACCCGCATATCGTCGCCATCGCCAGCGATGCACCGGTACCGGGCACCAGCCTGCCGGTCCTGGCCCTGGACCGGCCCGCCGCGATCGTCGATTTCGTCCTGGGCCATTGCCGCCTGACCGCGGCCTAGGCGGCGCGGACCGATGGCCCAGCTGACGGATGATTGTTTCGCCTTCGGCGGCGAGTTGATGCCGGCGGAGGAGGCGCTTGCCCGCCTCAAAGCCGTCGCCGTGCCCGTGACCGGGATCGAATCCGTGTCCCTGGCCGCCTGCCTGGGCCGCATCCTGGCCGAGGGTGTGACCGCCACGCGCAGCGTGCCGCCCCACGACAATTCGGCCGTCGACGGCTACGCCCTCTATTTCGCCGATCTCTCGCCCGACCGCGAAACGACCCTGCCCATCGCCGGGCGCGCCGCCGCGGGCCATCCCTTCGAGCGGCCGCTCCGCCGGGGCGAGGCGCTGCGCATCCTCACCGGCGCTCCCATGCCCGGCGGTGAAGGCGAAACGGCCCCTCCCGACACCGTGCTGATGCAGGAGGATTGCCGCGAGGAAGACGGCAAGGTCGTGGTCCTGCCGGGCATCAAGCGCGGCGCGAATCGGCGCAAGGAAGGCGAGGACGTCATGGCGGGCAGCCTCGCGCTCGCCGCCGCACGACGCCTCCGGCCCCAGGATATCGGCCTCGCCGCTTCGCTCGGCCTGACCGCCCTGCCCCTGCGCAAACCCCTGCGAGTCGCGCTCTTCTCCACCGGGGACGAATTGCGCGATCCGGGCCAGCCCGCGCCCCCCGGCGCGGTCTATGACGCCAACCGGGCGACCGTCGCCGCCCTGCTCGCCCAGGCCGGCATGGCCGTGACCGATCTCGGCATCCTGGCCGACCGCGCGGCGACGATTCGCGACGCCCTGGCCGAGGCCGCCGAGAGCCACGACGCCGTCATCACCACCGGCGGCATGTCGACGGGCGACGAAGACCATGTGCGCGCGGCGGTCGAAGCCCTGGGACGGCTCGATTTCTGGCGTCTGGCGGTCAAGCCCGGCCGCCCCGTCGGCCTGGGCCGGATCGGCCGCGCCGCCTTTATCGGCCTGCCCGGCAACCCGGTCGCCGTGATGATTACTTATCTCCGCTTTGCCCGGCCGCTGCTGTTGGGCCTTGCCGGCTGCGCCGAGACCGAACCGCGCCTCTACCCGGTGCGCGCCGATTTCAGCCATCGCAAGAAGGCCGGGCGGCGGGAATGGGTGCGCGCGAGCCTGGCGAGCGGGCCGGACGGCGTGCCCCTGGCCACCAAGTTCCCCCGCGACGGCGCCGGTATCCTCAGTTCCATGGTCGGATCGGACGGCCTCGTCGAGCTGGACGAGACGGTAACCGCGGTGACGGCCGGAGACATGGTAAACTTTCTGCCCTTCGCCGAAGTGAGCTGACCCTGCAATGACGACCCTGCAAGTTCGATATTTCGCCTGGATGCGGACCCGTGTCGGTACCGGCGCCGAGAGCGTCGAAGCGCCCGATACGGTGCGCGACGTCGCCGGCCTGATGGATTGGCTGGAGGGACGCAGTCCCGGCCATGCCAAGGCCTTCGCCCGGCGCGAGGCGGTGCGGATCGCGGTCAACCAGGACTATGTCGAGGCCGATCATCCGGTCGCCAAGGGCGACGAGGTCGCCTTCTTCCCGCCGGTGACGGGCGGCTGAGATGGCGGTGCGGGTCCAACGCGAGGATTTCGATCCGGGCCAGGAAATGGCGGCCCTGGGCGAGGGCCGGCACGATATCGGCGCGGTGGCCAGCTTTACCGGCCTAGTGCGCGAGGAAAAGGGCGCGGGCAGGATCAGCGCCATGACCCTCGAACACTATCCCGGCATGACCGAACGCAAGTTGGAGGAGATCGAGGCCGAAGCCCATCGACGCTGGCCGTTGGAGGCCAGCGTGATCGTCCATCGCTACGGCCGGTTGGAGCCGGGTGAGCGCATCGTCTTCGTCGCCACCGCCTCCTCCCACCGCAAGGCCGCCCTCGAATCCTGCGCCTTCCTGATCGACTGGCTGAAGACCAAGGCGCCCTTCTGGAAACTGGAGGAAGGCGCCGGCGGCGAGCAATGGGTCGATGCCCGCGAAGCCGACGACGAAGCCGCCGCCCGCTGGGCCGAGGACGCCTGAGCCCCTAAGGCGTCTCCGCCAGCGCCATGTCCACGGCGGCTCGGCAGTGGATTTCGGTCGTCGCGTAGAGCGGCACCTCGGTATCCTTTTCGCCGATCAGCAGCGGGATTTCCGTGCAGGCGAGGACGACGCCCTCCGCGCCGCGTGCTTGCAGACTGGAGGCCAGATCCGCGTAGCGGGCGCGCGTGGCGTCCAGAAAGACGTCCTTCACCAGTTCGTCGAAGATGGACTGGTGAAGATAGGCGCGTTCCTCTTCCTCCGGCACGATCGTCGCGATGCCATGGGCCGCGAGGCGGTCGGAATAGAAGGTGTCTTCCATCGTCTTGCGGACGCCGATCAGGGCGACGGTCTTCTGGCCCCGGGCGAGAATGGCGCCGGCCGCCGCGTCGGCGATATGCAGGAAGGGGATCGAGAGTTCCGCTTCCATCATCGGCACGAAGCGATGGGCGTCGTTGCAGCTGATAACGATGAAATCCGCCCCGGCTGCTTCCAGCGACCGGGCGGCGGTCAGGACGATCCCGCCCGCGGCCGCTTCGTCGCGCCGCTCGATCACGGCATCGACATAATCCTGCCGGTCGACGCTGGCCAGGACCAGATCGGCCGAATGCACCCCGCCCAGGCGCTCCTGAACGAGTTCGTTGATCCGCCGGTAATATTCCGCGGTCGAGATCCAGCTCAAGCCGCCGATTACGCCGATCTTCTTCATATCCGCCCCTTTTTCGCAGCGCTGCCTAAACGGGGCATAGCAAGGCCCCGCCGATAGCCCAAACGAAAAACGGCGGAGCCCGCAGGCCCCGCCGTCTTCGTGATCCTGCCTTCGCCTATTCGGCGGCGGCGGACTGGTTGCCGGCGCCGGCCTGGCGCACGAGCGCGTCGTAGTCCTTGAGCAGGTTGAGAGTGATCTCGCCTGCCTTGAACTTGTGCTCGTCGATCTCGCGCACCGGCGTCACCTCGACGGCCGTGCCCGCGATGAAGACCTCGGTGAAGCTGGGAAGTTCATCGGGCATGATCGCGCGTTCATGGACCACATAGCCGCGCTTGCGCGCGAGATCCATCACGGTGCGCCGGGTGATGCCGTTGAGGAAGCAATCCGGATCCGGCGTATGCAGTTCGCCGTCACGCACGAAGAAGATATTGGCGCCCGTCGCCTCGGCGATGCGTCCGCGATAGTCGAACATCAGCGCGTCGTTATAGCCCTCTTTCTCCGCCATATGCTTCGAGAGGGTGCAGATCATATAGAGGCCCGCGGCCTTGCTGTCGGTTGGCGCGGTGTTCGGCGCCGGCCGCCGCCAGGGCGAAATCTTCATGCGGATGCCTTCCATCCGTGCCTCGGGCGTGAAATAGGCCGGCCATTCCCAGGAGGCGATGGCAAGATGGATCTTCGACTGCTGGGCCGAGACGCCCATCATCTCGCTGCCGCGCCAGGCGACCGGGCGGATATAGCCGTCGACCACGCCGTTCTCACGGATCAACCCGCGGCAGGCCTCGTCGATCTCGGCGACCGAATAGGGAATCTCGAAGCCCATGACCTTGGCGGAATAGTGCAGCCGCTCGGTATGCGGGGTCAGCTTGAAGGTATGGCCGCCATAGACGCGCTCGCCCTCAAACACGCAGCTCGCGTAATGCAGGGCGTGGGTCAGGACGTGCAGTTTGGCTTCGCGCCAGGGCACGAATTCGCCGTCGAGCCAGATCACGCCGTCGCGGTCATCGAAAGGTAGCAGAGACATCGGCCCCGTCCTGCGCTGAATTGCTATAAGAAACGTACGGAATCGTTGCTATCACCGGCCTATGGGGGTGTCAACATGATGGACCAGCATCCCGGCGCAAGGCTGCTATACCTGCGCGAGGACGAGCTGCGTCTGGGGCTCGACCTGATGTTCTACGTTCAGCGCGATCTGGCGCGCGATCTGCAGGCGGTCCTGACGCGCGAGGGCCTGGGCCATGCTCATCACCGGGCACTCCATTTCATCGGCCGGCAGCCGGATATCGCCGTGGGCGGCTTGCTGGCTGTTTTGCGGATCACCAAGCAGAGCCTCAGCCGGGTGCTCTCCGAACTGGTCGAAGCCGGGCTGGTGCGCCAGCGAACCGGACCCAACGACCGGCGCCAGCGTCTGCTCGCCCTGACCGACACCGGCACGGCGCTCGAAGCCGAACTGTTCGAATGCCAGCGCCGGCGGGTCCAACGGG
Organism: Pseudomonadota bacterium; assembly: GCA_027619995.1. Taxonomy (GTDB): domain Bacteria; phylum Pseudomonadota; class Alphaproteobacteria; order CADEGL01; family CADEGL01; genus JABIRQ01. The sequence continues at coordinate 12,805 of JAQCGR010000051.1, forward strand.
CCTATAGCGCCGCCGGGCCCGAGGCCGTGACCGCCTTCCGCGAAGTGCTCGAACGCATGGCGGATCCGGAGGCCGGCCCCGCGCCCATATCTCCGGCCGCCCCGTCGCCTCGCAACGCAACGCGCGGCACGCCCCGGTGACCTTCCCTGCGACGGCCCGCCGTGATGCCTCCGGGATGCCCCCAGGATATCTAGGAGCGCGCGCCGGCCGGCGATATAGTCCCGCCATGCAGGAAGAACGGCCGCATATTCTGGTGGTGGACGACGACAACCGGCTTCGCGAGCTGTTGCGCAAGTTCCTGACCGAGAACGGCTTTCGCGTGACGACGGCGGCCGACTCAGCGGAAGCGCGCGCCCATCTGGGCCATATCGCCTTCGATCTGCTGATTCTCGACGTCATGATGCCGGGCGAGAGCGGCATGGAATTGGCTGCCGCCCTGCGCCGCGACAGCACCGTCCCGATCCTGATGCTGACCGCCATGGGCGAACCGGAGGACCGCATCGCGGGGCTGGAACTGGGGGCCGACGACTATCTGCCCAAGCCGTTCGAGCCACGCGAACTGGTCGCACGCATACGCAGCGTGCTGCGCCGTGCGCCGACCGAGCCGCCGGTGGCCGAGATCGCGGAAGTGTCCTTCGGCGCCTTTCGCTTCGATCTCGGACGGGCGGAGTTGAGCCGCCAGGGCGCTCTCGTGAAGCTGACCGAGACCGAGGCCCGTCTGCTGACGATCCTTGCCCGCCATGCCGGCCGGACCTTCTCGCGCGAGGAACTGCAGATCGAACTCGGTGGCGGCGAAGCGGCCAGCCGCACGATCGACGTCCAGGTCACGCGCCTGCGCCGCAAGATCGAGCCAAATCCGAAAATACCCCGTTACCTCCAGACCGTGCGGGGCGCCGGCTACGTCCTGCGGCCGGACTGAACTTGCGCGCGCCGCCCGCCATCAACCGAATCCTAGCTCCGGCCAAGCATCTGCTGCCGCGCTCCCTGCTCGGCCGGTCGCTGCTGATCATCGTCACCCCGCTGATCCTGCTGCAGGTGATCTCGACCATCATCTTCTACGACCGCCATTGGGACACCGTGACTCGGCGGCTGGTCGGCGGGTTTACCGGCGAGGTTTCGACCCTCATTCGTCTGCTGGACGAGAATCCCACACCGGAGGGACAGGCCAGCATCGTCGAGTTGGCGCGCAACAACCTGAACCTTCAAATCACCCTCAAACCGGGCGAGGTGCTGTCGCCCGACATGCCCAAGACCACCGGCGACGGCATTCTCGAACGCACCCTGGTTCTCCAGTTCGACGACCGGGTCCGCCGCCCGGTCATCTTCGACACCGAGTCCTACGAGCGTCTGATTGAGGTCAACGTCCAGCTGCCCGACGCCGTGCTGCAGGTCTTCGTGCCACGCAAGCGGCTGTTCAGTTCGACGACCTATATTTTCGTGATGTGGATGGTCGGCTCCTCGCTCATCCTCTTTGCGGTGGCAACCCTGTTCATGCGCAACCAGGTGCGGCCGATCCGCCGCCTCGCCATCGCCGCCGACGATTTCGGCAAGGGCCGCGACCATCCCGAGTTCAAGCCGGCGGGCGCGACCGAGGTGCGCCAGGCCTCGGCCGCTTTCCTCGACATGCGCGACCGTATCCAGCGCCAGATCAGCCAGCGCACGGATATGCTTTCCGGCGTCAGCCACGACCTACGCACGCCGCTGACCCGCATGCGCCTGCAACTGGCCCTGCTGCCCGAGTCCGACGACGTGGCCGAATTGCGCTCGGACATCGCCGAAATGGAGAAGATGATCGACGGCTATCTCGCCTTCGCCCGCGGCGAGGATGCGGAAAGTGCGGTCGAGATCGACCTGGGCGCGCTGCTGGCCGAAGTCGCAGCCTCGGCCCGGCGCAACGGCGAGGACGTGACCTTGGCGGCAGGCACGGCGGCGGCAGGCAC
>JAQCGR010000052.1 GCA_027619995.1 Pseudomonadota bacterium
ACCCTGCTGCGGCGCACCACGCGGAACGTCGCGTTAACCGAAGCGGGGCAAATTTTCCTCGATGAGATATGTGGGTGAGTGCCGCGGGTCGGCGATCCTGGGTGAAATACCATTTCAAGACCGACCAGGGGATCGAGTGCCTGACCCAGTCCGAGGCCGACCGCTTGGCCGGCGAGGACGGCGACTACCACACCCGCGATCTCTACGACGCGATCGCGCGCGGCGAGCATCCGAGCTGGACTCTCCACATGCAGATCATGCCCTTCGAAGAGGCCGAGACATATCGTTTCAACCCGTTCGACCTGACCAAGGTATGGCCGCACGGCGACTACCCCCTGATCAAAGTCGGGCGCATGACCCTCGACCGCAATCCCACCGACTATCACACCGAGATCGAGCAGGCGGCCTTCGAGCCCAACAACCTCGTGCCCGGCATCGGCTCGAGCCCGGACAAGATGCTGCTGGGCCGGCTGTTCGCCTATTCCGACGCCCATCGCGCCCGCATGGGGGTGAACTACAGGCAGATCCCGGTCAATCGGCCGAAATCGCCGGTGCACAGCTACAGCAAGGACGGCGCCATGCGCGTCCAGAATATCTCGGATCCGGTCTACGCACCGAACTCCAAGGGCGGTCCCGCGGCCGACGGCGAGCGCTATCCGCAGACGGAGACCTGGGAGGCCAGCGGGCGCTTGATCCGTGCCGCCTACACACTGCGCAAGGACGATGACGACTACGGCCAGGCCGGCACCCTGGTACGCGATGTCATGGACGACGCGCAGCGCGACCGTCTGGTCTCCAATGTCGTCGGACATCTCAAGAACGGCGTTTCCAACCCCGTTCTGGAACGGGCCTTCGACTATTGGCGCAAGATCGACCCTTCGATCGGCGACCGCATCGCCAAGGGGGTCAAGGACGCCTGATCGCTATCGCGGGCGCGACGCTACGCGCCCGCGACGACGGTCCTCTCCGCTTATTCCGCCGCCTGTTCCGGAACCGCCGGGCTGCGCCAGGCCTTGAGGAGTTCCCCCCGCCGCGCTTCGGCGGCGGCCAGATGGCGCTCCTTCACATGGCCATAGCCGCGGATATGCTCGGGCAGGCCGGCGATCTCGACGGCCAGGGCGTGGTTGTCGTGGTTCAGCCCGGTCAGGATATCGCCCATCGTCTCCTCGTATTCCTCGATCAGCGCGCGTTCGCGCCGACGCTCGGCCGACTTGCCGAAGGGATCAAGGGCGGAGCCGCGCAGGAAGCGTAGCTTCGCCAGGACGCGGAAGGCGGGCAGCATCCAGGGCCCGAAGGTCATCTTCTTGAGTTCGCCGGTGACCGGATCGCGCGGCGCCAGGATCGGCGGGGCCAAGTTGAATTCGAGCTTGAAGTCGCCGTCGAAACGGTCGCGCAGCCCGGCCAGGAAGGCCGGGTCGGCATAAAGCCGAGCGACCTCGTATTCGTCCTTATAGGCCAGCAGCTTGTAGTGATAGCGCGCTGCGGCCTCGGCCAGGCCGGTCATGCCGTTGGCCTTTTCCTGCTCGACCGCGCGGACCCGCTCGACGAAATCGCGGTAGCGCCGGGCATAGGCCGCGTTCTGGTAGGCGGTGAGGTCGGTCGCCCGCCGGTCGATCAACTCGTCCAGGGTCTCCGACAGGCGCCGGATCGCGGGCACACCCGTGGCGGGCTTGGCGGCCTGCTCGACGCTGGGCAGGTCATGGGCCGCCTGACGGCCCCAGAGGAAGGCCCGGGTGTTCATCGGCACGGCGACGCCGTTCAGCTCGATGGCCCGCAGGATCGCCTCGCTGGAGACCGGGATCAGGCCGCGCTGATAGGCATAGCCCAGCATGAACAGGTTGGACGCGATGGAATCGCCCAGCAGATTGGTAGCCAGGGTCGTCGAATCGAGGAATTCGGCATTGCCCGTGCCCGTGGCCTCGGAGATCAGCTTGGTCAGCGCCTTGCCCGGGAAACGGATATCCGGGTTTCGGGTGAAGCCCGCCGTCGGCGTCTCATGGCTGTCGACCACCGCCATGGTGCGGCCCTCTCGGACCGTGGCCAGGGCTTCCTTGCCGGCGGCCACGACCAGATCGCAGCCGAGCACCAGATTGGCTTCGCCCGCGGCGATCCGCACGGCGTGCAGCGCCTCCGGATCGGCGGCGATGCGGACATGGCTGAGTACCGCGCCGCCCTTCTGGGCGAGGCCGGTAATGTCGAGGATGGAGACGCCTTTGCCTTCCAGATGAGCCGCCATGCCGAGCAGGGCGCCGATCGTGACGACGCCAGTGCCGCCGATCCCGGTGACCAGGATGCCGTAAGGGGATTCAACGCCGGGCCGGGTGGGTTCGGGCAGTTGCGCGCTCAATTCCTCGATATCGGTGGCGCTCGACTTGCGCTTGCGCATGCCGCCGCCCAACACGCTGACGAAGCTGGGGCAGAAGCCGTTGAGGCAGGAAAAGTCCTTGTTGCAGGACGACTGGTCGATGGCGCGCTTGCGCCCGAACTCGGTCTCGACCGGGATCACCGAGAGGCAGTTGGATTTCTCGCTGCAATCGCCGCAGCCCTCGCAGACCCGCTCGTTGATATAGACGCGCTTGGCCGGATCCGGGAACTTGCCGCGCTTGCGCCGCCGGCGCTTCTCCGCCGCGCAGGTCTGGTCATAGACCAGGACCGAAACCCCGGGCCATTCGCGGATATCGCGCTGGACCTGGTCGAGATCGTCGCGGTGATGGATCGTGACTCCCGGCGCGAAGCTGGTGCCGACCGGATATTTTTCCGGCTCGTCGGTCACCACGACGATGCGGCGCACGCCCTCGGCATGCATCTGACGGGTCACGATCGGCACGTCCAGCGGGCCGTCGGCGGGCTGGCCGCCGGTCATGGCCACGGCATCGTTGTAGAGAATCTTGAAGGTGATGTTGACGTTCGCCGCGACGCAGGCGCGCACCGCCAGGATGCCCGAATGGAAATAGGTGCCGTCGCCGATATTGACGAACATGTGCTTGGTTTCGGTGAAGTGAGCCTGGCCGATCCAGGTCACGCCTTCGGCGCCCATATGGGTATAGGTGTCGGTCCTGCGGTCCATCCACTGGGCCATGAAATGGCAGCCGATGCCGGACAGGGCCTGGCTGCCCTCGGGGACCTTGGTCGAGGTGTTGTGCGGGCAGCCCGAGCAGAAATAGGGCGTCCGTTCGATCGGCGAGACCAGGGCGGTGATCGAACGCTGTTTGGCGTCGAGGAAAGCCAGCCTTTCCCGGATCCGCTCGCTGTCGTGATAGGACGAGATGCGTTCGGCGATGACCCGGCCGATCTGGGCCGGGGTCAGTTCGCGGCAGCGCGACAGCAGGGGCTTGCCCTCCTGGTCGGCCTTGCCGACGACCCGCGGGCGGCGCGAATCGGGCAGGTCGTAGAGCGCGGTCTTGATCTGCGGCTCGATGAAGGGGTGCTTCTCCTCGACGACCAGAATCTCTTCCAACCCGTCGGCGAAGGCGCGCAGGCCCTGGGGCTCGATCGGCCAGGTCATGGCCAGCTTGTAGATGCGCAAGCCGATGGCGGCCGCGCCGTCTTCGTCGATGCCCAGGTCGTCGAGGGCCTGGCGCACGTCGAGATAGGCCTTGCCGGCGCAGACGATGCCGAGCCGCGCCTTGGGCGAATCCATCACCACCCGGTCCAGCCCGTTGGCCCGCACGAAAGCCTGGGCCGCGGGAATGCGCTCGAGTTCGATGCGGTCGTCCAGGAGATACCAGGGGTCGGGCCAGCGGATGTTCAGGCCGCCCTGCGGCATCGTGTAATCGGTCGGCTCGACGATCTTCACGCGGTCCGGATCGACCTCGACCGAGCCCGAGGCTTCGACCGTGTCGGAGACCACCTTGAAGCTGACCCAAAGGCCGGAATAGCGCGACAGGGCCCAGCCGTAGAGGCCGAAATCGAGGAAATCCTGGACCCCGGCGGGGTAGAGGATCGGCACTTTGGAGGCCTGGAGGAAAAGCTCGCTCTGGCAGGACAGGGTGGAGGATTTGGGTGCGTGGTCGTCGCCGGCCAGCAGCAGCACGCCGCCATGTTTCGCCGCGCCGGCTGCATTGCCGTGGCTGAAGGCGTCGCCGGAGCGGGCAACACCGGGGGCCTTGCCGTACCAGATGGAAAAGACGCCGTCCTTCTTGGCGCCCGGGAAGACGTGAAGCTGCTGGCTGCCCAGAATCGCCGTTGCGGCGAGATCCTCGTTCACGCCGGGCCAAAAATGGATGTCCTGGGCCGAGAGGAAGCGTTTGGCCGACCAGAGCGCCATGTCCAGCCCGCCCAGGGGCGAGCCGCGGTAGCCGGAGATGAAGCCGCCGGTATCGAGCCCGGCATGGCGGTCGCGCTGGCGCTGCATCATCGGCAGGCGCGCCAGGGCCTGGCTTCCGGTCAGGAAGACCCGGCCGCGCTCGAGCGTGTATTTGTCATCCAGAGTGACGGCGGCAAGTGCCATCGCAGAACCTCGCGGGTAGGACCAGCGTCGCGAACCGGTCGGTCCGCGACGACGAAAACGTTTCACCTGCTATTTAGTATCGCCAAGGCCAATTCGGCAATGCGCGGCGGCATTCGGATAACGCGGATGCCTGTTCGGCGGGGGTGATTTCCGCTCGGCGCTGCGCTATACCCCCCGCGACGTTTTCTCCTTGGGTTGGATCAATGCCCGTTCTGGTCACCGGCGCGGCCGGGTTTATCGGCTTTCATGTCAGCCGGGCTTTGCTCGACCGTGGCGAATCGGTCGTCGGCGTCGACAATCTGAACGACTATTACGATCCGACCCTAAAGGCCGCGCGCCTGGCGGAACTCGAAGGGCGCGAAGGATTCGCCTTCCGCAAGCTGGATATCGCCGACCAGGGCGCCTTGGCGGCAGCGGTCGAGGGTCGGGGCATCGACCGGGTGGTTCATCTCGCCGCCCAGGCGGGGGTGCGCTACTCGATTGAGAATCCGGCCGCCTATATCCGCTCCAATATCGACGGCCATTTCGCGATCCTGGAACTCTGCCGCGGGTTCGAGGGCCTGCGCCATCTGGTCTATGCCAGTTCCTCCTCGGTCTATGGCGGCAATACCAAACAGCCGTTCAGCGTCGAGGATCGCGTCGATTCGCCCATCTCGCTCTACGCCGCCACCAAAAAGGCGGACGAGCTGATGAGCCATTGCTACAGCCATCTCTACGAGATCCCGGCGACGGGCCTGCGCTTCTTCACGGTCTACGGCCCCTGGGGCCGGCCCGACATGGCGGCCTTCATCTTCACCCGCGCGATCATCAGGGGTGAGCCGATCCGGGTCTTCAACGACGGCGATATGCAGCGCGATTTCACTTTTATCGACGATATCGTGGCCGGCGTCCTGGCCTGCCTGGACAGCCCGCCCGTGAAGGATCCGGCGGGCGGCCCGGCCCACAAGGTCTACAACCTGGGCAACAACCGCGCCGAGCCGCTGATGCGCATGATCCGCCTGATAGAAGAGGCGACACAACGACGGGCCGAGATCCAATACGCGCCCATGCAGCCCGGCGACGTGCGCGCGACCTATGCCGATATCGATGCAAGCCGGCGGGATTTCGGCTTCGACCCGCATGTGCGGATCGACGAGGGGATCCCGCGCTTCGTCGATTGGTACAAGGATTTCCACGGGGTCTAGCCCCGCCCGCCGCGTCGATGCGCGAGGCTCTTTATCCCGGGCCGGTCAAGGCGTATATAGACCCTATCGTTTTCACGGATCGCTGCGATTAGGCGCACCGGCCGGCTGGTCCGGCGGATGGCGCTGCGCGAATTCCGAACCCTCAGATGTTCCCAAGGAGGACCCGATGGCGGAAGTCCTGATGCCCAAGGCCACGGCTGTTTGGCTGTGTGACAACACGACCCTGACCTTTCAGCAGATCGCCGAGTTCGTCGGCCTGCATGAGTTGGAGGTCCAGGCCATTGCCGATGGCGAAGTGGCGCCCGGAATGCAGGGACTCGATCCCCTCGTGGCGGGCCAACTCACCATCGAGGAGATCCGGCGCTGTGAAGCCGATGGCGCTGGCAAGCTCGATCTCGCCAAGTCGGATATCCCGCGGCCCGATTCGCGGCCTCGCGGCGCGCGCTATACCCCGGTCTCCAAGCGCCAGGACAAGCCCGACGCGATCGAGTGGATTCTGCGTAACTATCCCGAGGTCCAAGACGCCTCGATCGGCCGGTTGCTCGGCACGACCAAGCCGACGATCAACGCGATCCGCGACCGGACCCATTGGAACAGCGCGAACCTGCGCCCGCGCAGCCCGGTCGAACTCGGCTTCTGCTCGATTTCGGAACTCGAGGCCATCGTCGTGAAGGCCCGCCAGGCGGTAGCCCGGGCCGAGGAGCGTGCGCGCAAGAAGGCGGGCAAGAGCGCCCTGGAAGAAGTTGCCGTCGAGGCCCACCCGGATGCCGGTATGGAAGAAGCTGGCGACACGCCGGCCGAGGCCACGCCCGCGACGCCGAACCCGAACCCCTATCCCTTCCTGCCGGGCGGCGACACGGGATCCAGTTCCTAGCGGCTGACGGACTGCCCGGCGGGCAGTCCTCAAGACTCCTTCCAACCCACCGTCACCGCCCGGCTTCGTCCGGGCGGTCCAGAGGCACCACCGTCTGGATGACCCGGACTTGCGCCTAGGGTATCCCCGTATCTCGCATTGTATTTTCGATAGCCATTCACAGAGTCGTCTCGGGACGACACCGTGGTTGGGGCGAGCGTAAGTTCTCTCGGAACGAAATGTATGGATCTCGCGGGGGCTTGCCGCCAAGGCATGATGGATAGGCGAAAAACGCGGTCCGCTATTTCTTCTTTTTCGGCGCCTTCTTGGCGGCTTTCTTTTTCGCTTTCGGGGCGTCCCCGACGACCGGGACGGTGTAGTTCAGCGCCATCCGGCCGCCATCGGGATAGAGCACCTGCCCGGTGACATAGGACGAATCCTCGGTCGCCAGGAACAGGGCGATGCGGCCGATTTCCTCCGGCTCGCCGTAGCGGCCCAGCGGGGTGCGCGCCATCTGGGCGTGGCGCACCGCGGGGTCCTTGGCGACCATGCGCACCATTTCGGTCGAGATCGAGCCGGGGCCGATGGCATTGACCCGGATGCCCTTGGTCGCCAGGGACAGGGCGGCGACCTTGGTCAGCTGGTTGATGCCTCCCTTGCTGGCGACATAGGCCGGGATGGTCGGGATCGCCATCACCGCGTTGACCGAGGACATGTTGATGATCGCCCCGCCCGTGCCCTGCTTGGCCATCTGGCGCGCGGCATATTGATCGGTCAGGAAGACGCCGGTCAGGTTGATCTTCAGGACCTCGTTCCACTGCTCGAGCGGCATATCGAGGAAGTCGGCCATACGGTTGATGCCCGCATTGGCGACGGCGACATCCAGCTTGCCGAACTTGGCGACGGCGGTATCGACCAGCTTCTGCACATCGGCCGGGCGGCCGACATCGCATTTCACGAAGATCGCTTCGCCCGGTCCTGCCTTGGTCAGGGCGGCGGCGGCCTTGCGCCCGTCATCGACCCGCACATCGCCGATAACGACCTTTGCCCCTTCGCTCACGAAGACCTTGGCGCAGCCCAGGCCGATGCCCTGCGTGCCGCCCGTGATAATGGCGACCTTGCCTTCCATCCGCATGTCCGTTCTCCTTCGTTGAATTTCGCTTCGTGCCTGCTCTATCAAGGAGGGAGGGTGCGCGCAACGAAGGCACGGCGAGGCTTGGATTTGCCGCCCGACCGGCGCAACATCGGGGTCGGTCGAATGGGGAGGGCGAAAGCATGGTCGACGCGGTCGTCAGTCAGTCCGATATCGAAGCCTATCGCCGCGACGGTGCGATCTGTCTGCGGGGCGCGGTCTCGCCCCGTTGGCTCGCGGTGCTGGAGGCGGGATTCGAGATGAATCTCTCCGCGCCGGGCGAGAAGGCCTCGATCTTCCATGCCGACGGCTCGGCCTTCGTCGGCGTCGACGATGCCGAGAATCGCAGCCGCTACACCGGCCGGGCCGACCTTTCGGTGCCGCGCTTCATGGGCGAGCCGGACCGCTGGCATGACATTCCGGAATTCCGGTCCTTCTTGGTCGAATCCCCCGTCGCGGAAATCGCCGGCCGCCTGATGGGTGCGGCCAAGGCCAATTTGTTTCTGCAGGAAATACTGTTCAAGGATGCAGGGGCCCAGACGCCGACCCCCTGGCACCAGGACATGCCCTTCTTCCCGATGGAGGGCGAGCAGACCTGCACGGTCTGGATTCCGCTCGACCCCGTGATCCCCGAGAACGGCATCGAATACGCCGCCGGCTCCCATCTATGGGGAAAATCCTATCTGCCGCTCGACATGGAGGATCCGGCCGCCCACTACGGCACCGACGTCTCGGGCTACGACCGCGCACCCGATATCGACCGGATGCGCGAGGCGCATCGCATCCTGCTCTGGGACATGGCGCCGGGCGACATCATCGTCCATCACGGCTATGCCCTGCACGGCGCGCCGGGCAACACCAGCGCGCAGCGCCGGCGCACCTTCGTCAGCCGCTACACGGGCGACGATGTGCGCTACCACGGGGCCAGGCATCAACGGCTCGCCCCCGCCATGGCCCATTGCGGCCTGGCCGAGGGCGCACCGATGGATTGCGAGACCTTTCCGGTGCACTGGCCGGCCTAGCGGCAGGCCTCTGCATCCTCGCGCAGGGTTGCGAGATAGGCGATGAGATCGACCCGGTCGGTCGGATCGGGAACGCCGGCATAGGTCATCTTGGTGCCCGGCATGAATTTGCGCGGGGCTTCCAGAAAGGCGTCGAGGGTCTCCGCCGTCCAGACGATTCCGGATTCGCGCATGGACTCCGAATAGCGGTAACCCGCCAGGGTCCCTGCCGTCCGATCCATCACGCCGCAATGTTTCGGGCCGGTCCGGTTGCGCGCCGGGGAATGGCAGGCGAGGCAACGGTCGTAGAGTCCCGCGCCAAGCTCGACATCGCCCGGGATCGTGTCGGCCCGGGCAGCACCCGCCAGCAGAAGCACGACGGCGGCGACGCCGAGTCCGATGGGAATTCTCATGTTTTCCTCCCGCCCGGCAGGGCACGGGGACGGGCCGGATGCGCCGTCCTCGCGCCCGCCGCGCGCACTGGTCTAGGAAACGAAAGCGACCGGCACCGGGGCCTCTCCGAGGGCCGAACGGAGCACGGCCCAATGCATCGCCTCGTCGCCCAGGATCGACGCGGCGACCCTGGCCAATTCCCGATCGGCGAACAGGGGCACGGCGCCGAGATAGGCGCTGACCGCGCCCTTCTCCAGCCCCGCCGCGAAGCGCAGCACATCGGCTTCGGACTTGAGGCCGTCGGTTGCGAAATCGTAGCGCGCTTGGGCCTCGCCGGCCGTTCCGCCTAGCTTTTTCACGGTCGCGGCCAGGGCGTCGGCATGTTCCTTGTGATGGCCTTGGAAGGTCAGGGCGAGGGATTTCGCTCCCTGGCCCAGCAATCCGCTTTCCGCGCCAAGCTGATAGGCGGCGATGGCCTCATGCTCGGCGCTGAGCGCGGTGTTGAGGATGGTGATGTCCTCCTGCGTCGGCTCCGCGCCAGCTGCCAGGGCCAGATTCTCGCGTCCGCCGAGGAGGGCGACGGCGGCGGCGGAGATGCCGATGCCGCCCAGGCCGGTCAGGGCACCGCGCCGGGACAGGATGCGCCCGGTCGCCGCGTTGGTATCGTCGATGGATCTGGTCATGGTCTTTCCTCCGTTGCTTGCTTCCAGGTGGAGAAGCGCGGTTCGCGCCTCTGCCTTCCTAGATGCGCAGCGGAGGAAAAGGTTCCCGGATGAGAGCCTAGCGGCGTCCGTCGCCGGCCGGCGGAGCGATGCGGGCGAGGACCGAGGCGACCACCCGGTCGCAGTGGCTGCCACCGAACTCGTAGGCCGCCGGCATCAGGGCGTCGAACTGCGCGCCCAGGGTCTCCTGCAGGCGCTGGCGGGCCCGGTGAAAACGGGTCTTCACGGTCTCGGGGCGAATATCCAGACTGTCGGCGGTCTCCACGACGCTCATCCCCTCGACCGCGCGCAGCACAAAGACCGCGCGAAACTCGTCGGGCAGGCTGTCGATGGCGTGTTCGAGAAGGCGGCGCAACTCGCCATTGGCGGCCAGCCGTTCCGGGCCGGGCTGGTGAGTTTCCATGGTTTCGATCCCGCGTTCCCGGTTCTCGCCATCGCCGCCCCGGCGGCGGTCGTCGAGCAGAATCACCCGGCCACGCTTGCGCAGCCGCCCCAGCGCCTCATTGGTCGCGATCCGGGCGAGCCAGGCGGCGAACCCTTCGGGACCAATGAAATCGTCGAGCTTTTCATAGGCGCGGAGATAGGTCTCCTGCACCACGTCCTCGGCCTCGGCATCGCTGCCGGTGATGCTTCGCGCAAGCCGATAGAGACGCCTGTTGTGGCGCCGCATGATGGGCTCGAAGGCCAGCGGTTCGCCCGCCCGCACCCGCGCGATCAGGGCGGTATCGGGGTTGGTCGCACGCGCTTCCGACAAGGCAGGAAGAGGCATGGTCGCAGTCCGTGGAGTCGTCGTCATGCCCCTATGATGCAGGGTTGGCGAAAAGGTTCCCAGCCAGACGAATATTTTCTTGCGGACCGGAATTCCCTACAACTTGCCCGCCATCCCGCCCGGTTCCTCGCTCATGAAATAGTTGAGCGCGAGGCGGCCACCATCGACATAGATCGTCTGGCCGGTCACAAAGCTGGCGTCCTCGGAGGCCAGGAAGCTGGCCACCCCAGCGACCTCGGCGGTCTCGGCCAACCGGCGCAGCGGCGTGCGGCTCGTCCTCATCTTCAGCTTCACCGGATCGGCCATGACCTTGGCCTCCATCGCCGTCTTGGTCGGGCCGGGGGCGATGGCGTTCACCCGGATCCCGTGATCGGCCAGGGTGACGGACATGACCTTGGTCAGCAGCACCACCGCCGCCTTGCCCGCGCCGTAGGGCGCGTTGTTCTCGTTGGCCAGCAGGGCGTTGACCGAGGCGATGTTGATGATCGCGCCGCCCCTGCCGCCGGCGATCATCGCCCGCGCGGCGGCCCGGCCGGTCAGGAAGGCGCCTTTGACGTTGACGTCATAGACCCAGTCGAACCTGTCCTCGGGATAGTCGAGGAAGGAGGAATGGAAGCCGACGCCGGCATTGGCGATGGCCGTGTCGAGCCGCCCGAACCGCTTCACCGCGGCCTCGACCATGGCATTGCACTGGCCTTCGTCGGTCACGTCGCAGGAGACGAACAGGGCCTTTGCCCCGGCTTTCTCCAGATCGGCGACGGTCTCGCGGCCCTCCGCCTCGAGCATGTCGGCGACGACGACATTGGCGCCGTCGGCGGCGAAACGCTCGGCATAGGCGCGGCCGATGCCGCGCGCCCCGCCGGTGATCAGGACGGTCTTTCCCTCATGGCGCCGCGTGCTCATGCCGAAACTCCGTCTTGGGGCATCTGATAGTTGAGGCCGGCCCGGCCGCCATCGACCCAGAGCGTCTGGCCGGTCATGTAGCTCGATTCGTCGGAGGCCAGGAAGAGGGCGACATTGGCCATCTCCTCCGGCTCGGCCGGGCGCCGCAGGGGCGTGCGCAGGCCGATATTCGCGCGGAAGTCCGGGGAATTGGCCATGACCTCTTCGAGCATGGCGGTCCGGGTCGGCCCGGGAGCGATGGCATTGGCCCGGATACCGTGATCGGCCAGGGTGATCGCCATCATCTTGGTCATCTGCACGACCGCGCCCTTGGAGATCGGATAGGCGACCTGCTGTTCGTTCACCATCATCGCGTTGGTCGAGGCGATATTGATGATCGCGCCGCCATTGCCGCAGGCGATCATCCGCTTGGCCGCCGACTGGCCGGTCAGGAAGGCGCCCTTGACGTTGACCTTCATCACCCGGTCCCAGTCCTCGACCTTGAGGTCGAAGAACTTGGCCTCGTGGACGATGGCGGCGTTGGCGATGCAGATGTCGAGCCGGCCGAAACGCTCGACTGCGAAATCCATCAGGGCTTCGACATCGCCCTTTTTGGTGACGTCGCAATGGGCGAAGGCGGCCTCGGCCCCCATGGCTTCGAGCGCCGCGACGGCGGCCGGGCCCTTGTCGTCCTGGATATCGCCGATGACGATGCGCGCGCCCTCTTCGGCGAAGCGCCGGCAATAGGCCTCGCCGATTCCCTGCACGCCGCCGGTCACGACGGCGACCCGTCCTTCGAGTCGTTTCACGCGGTGTCCTCCCTCAAGGCCGCCCCCATCGCTTCGCGGGACCGGTACCGTGCCATCCTCGCCCTTCGAGACGGCGCTGCGCGCCTCCTCAGGATGAGGTCACATTTGTTTCCGCCGTACGGCCGCGTCCTTATCCGCCCGCGTAGCCGATTCCCTTCAGCGCCTCGGCGATCTCCGGCAGGACGCCGGGGTCGTCGATCGTCGCCGGGACCTTGTGCTCCTCGACATTGGCGATCTTCTGCATGGTGCCGCGCAGGATCTTGCCGGAGCGGGTCTTGGGCAGGCGCGGCACGACTGTGGCCAGCTTGAAGGCGGCAACCGGGCCGATGCGCTCGCGCACCAGTTTCACCACCTCGGCCACGATCTCCTCATGCGGCTTGTTCACCCCGGCCTTGAGGACGAGGAAGCCGACCGGCACTTGGCCCTTCATCTGGTCGTTCACCCCGATCACCGCGCATTCCGCGACATCGGGATGGGCGGACAGGACCTCTTCCATGCCGCCGGTCGAAAGGCGGTGGCCGGCGACGTTGATGACATCGTCGGTCCGGGTCATGACATAGACGTAGTTGTCGTCGTCCATGAAGCCGGCATCGCCCGTCTTATAGAAGCCGGGGAAGTCCGCCATATAGGCGTCGATAAAGCGTTGGTCCGCGTTCCACAGGGTCGGCAGGCAGCCGGGCGGCAGGGGCAGCTTGACCACGATGGAGCCGATATCGCCGCGCTTGATCGGGCGGCAGGCGTCGTCCACCACCTGCACGTCATAGCCGGGCACCGCGCGGGTCGGCGAGCCGTGTTTGATCGGCAGGCGCTCGATGCCGATGCAGTTCGCAGCCATGGGCCAGCCCGATTCGGTCTGCCACCAATGATCGATCACCGGCACCTTCAGCTTGGTCTCGGCCCAGACCAGGGTGTCCGGGTCCGACCGCTCGCCGGCCAGGAACAGGGTGCGGAACTTGGACAGGTCGTATTGGCCGATCAGCTTGCCGTCCGGGTCTTCCTTCTTGATCGCGCGGAAGGCGGTCGGGGCGGTGAACAGGGTGGTCACCCCATGCTCGGCGATGATCCGCCAGAAGACCCCGGCATCGGGGGTACCCACGGGCTTGCCCTCGAACAGGATCGTCGTGTTGCCGTGGATCAGCGGGGCATAGACGATATAGCTGTGGCCGACGACCCAGCCGACATCGGAAGCGGCCCAATAGACCTCGCCCGGCTCGACCCCGTAGACGTTCTTCATCGACCAGTTGAGCGCGACCAGATGGCCGCCATTGTCGCGCATCACGCCCTTGGGCCGCCCCGTCGTGCCCGAGGTATAGAGGATGTAGAGCGGGTCGGTCGCCAGGACCGGCACGCAATCGGCCGGTTCGGCCGTGGCAACGGCCTCGGCCCAGTCGTGGTCGCGGCCCTCGACCATCGTCGCCGCGCATTGCGGGCGCTGGAGGACCATGCAAGTCCCGACCTTGTGCTTCGCCATCTCGATCGCCCCGTCGAGCAGGGGCTTGTATTCGATGATGCGCGTCGGCTCGATGCCGCAGGAGGCGGAAACGATGGCCTTGGGCTGGCAGTCGTCGATGCGCACGGCCAGTTCGTTCGCCGCGAAGCCGCCGAAGACCACGGAATGGACCGCGCCCAGCCGGGCGCAGGCGAGCATGGCGATGGCCGCCTCGGGCACCATCGGCATATAGACGATGACCCGGTCGCCCTTGCCCACGCCGCGCGCGGCCAGGGCGCCGGCGAAAAGGGCGACCGCGTCGCGCAGCTCGCGAAAGGTGAATTTGGTCTGGCTGCCGGTGATCGGGCTGTCATGGATCAGGGCAAGCTGGTCGGCCCGCCCGCCCTCGACATGACGGTCCAGGGCGTTCCAGCAGGTGTTGACCTTGGCGCCCACGAACCAGCGGGTGAAGGGCGATTTGGAATCGTCGAGCACCTGGTCCCAGGGTTCGATCCAGTCGATGCCCTGGGCCGCCTCGGCCCAGAAGCCCTCGGGATCCTCGATCGAGCAGCGATAGGCCTCGTCGAATTCCCCACTCATGGCATCTGCCCTCCCTGGCCGTGCGCCGTGTCCCCCACGCTCATATCACCCTCGCGCGCCCGGCTGAAAACATACGCCCTCCGATGCCCGTATTCGAAGCGGATTGCGCGAATTCGTCCCGGACGCGGCATTGGTAAACCCTTGCCGCAACCGGAAAATTTTGACCGATCAAGGGCTTGTGGCCGACAAACGCGCGATTCTTGGCAATTGTTGACATCGGGCCGCGCCGGTCGGCGGGGCGCTCTGGTTGGGGGTGAGTCATAGCTTCAATTATAGCACATGGCGCGAGCGGACCGGTCAGGTCGGCGGAATCGAAACGGCCCGCCCCTTGGGAAGGGG
>JAQCGR010000053.1 GCA_027619995.1 Pseudomonadota bacterium
ATTTCTCTTCTCCTTCAGGGTCCAGTCTAAATTAACTTTTGGACCACTCTGAAGGGGGCAGATCAACCGCGCGCTGGTCCGATCGTTCGCCCGCGCTGCGGCCCCTGGCCGACTGGTATGCCGGGCTCGACGAAGTGCTGCGCGCGCTCTAGGCGATCCCCAAGCGTCGTGACAACCAGCCCCGGACCCGATCCGTGCGAGCCTCGGTGAAGGCGCCGAAGAGCGCCGCATAGGCGATCAGCGCCAGCGCGATCCCTGCGCCGGCCGCGAGATGGACAAAATCCGGCTGCCAGCGAGTGCCGCCCTCGGAGACAAGCCAGGCCTGGAGAAAGACCACGATGGGAAGATGAACGAGGTAGAGCGTGTAGGAAGATCCGGCGAGCCAGCGGGCGGGGCGGGCCAGGGCCGGCGCCCTCCGCAAGCCTCCGTTTCCGGACGAACGGCTGGGCAGGCGGGCCAGCGCCCAGATCAGCAAGGCGACGGCGAAGGCCACCGTGAAATCGGCTTGAATCCGACCGTATGCGCCCGATACCGAGCCAGCCAGCATGCCGAGCAGAACCAAGGCGGCGCAGGCTATGCCGAGCCTATACCGCCATACGGGAATGCCGGCCTTGCCGGGGAAGGCAAGAACAACGACCCCAGCCAACCAGATCAGGAAATATAACGCGATCGTCGGCCCGGTGACGGCAAATATCGCGGCCGCTCCGGCGAGCCAGGCAATCCGCCGCCCGGGTCCACCCCCACCGATCGCCGCGAGGGCGAGACAGGGAAAGGCGAGGTAATACCAGAACTCGTAGCTCAGGCTCCAAAGCGGACCGTTGGAACCCAATGGGGAGGCAACAATTTCCTGGAGATAGAAAGCATTGCCTAGTAAGGTGAAGAGGTCGAGCCGGTTGGCCACCGGCACGGGCACGATCGCACGGTAGGCCTCGACCGCACCGTAGGGTCCGTCCGCGCCGAACAGGGACAGGCCGAGATGGTCGAGCAGCAGGCCAGCAACAAGCGCGGGTATGAGAACGATATGCAGCCGGGTGACCCGGCGCACCAGATACCAGGACCAGCTCCATCCCGACCGGGCCAGGGCGCGCAACACATTGCCCGCGATGAAATAGCCGCTGAGCACGAAGAAGACCATGACGGCTTCATGGCCCAGGGCGGTCGCGAAATAGATCGCCTGCACGACCAGGCTCTTGTCTTCGACCTGCCCGAAATCGACGAAGAACAGGCCGCGGACATGGCCCATCATCACCAGGATCGCGGCCAGGGCGCGCAGCAGATCGAGCGCCACGGAGGCATCGGACGAAAGCCGCCGGCCCGCGATCCGGACAAGCCATCCGTCTTTCCTAGCCCCGTCCGTTTCGGCACCGCTCGCTTCGATGGATACGTCCTCGCTCATGCGGGGGAAGCATAGGCAAGGCCGGCCTCGGCGTCATCGACGCTGCGGCAGGACTTCCGCTATCGGGCCGGCCTAGGCAGAATGCGCGCTGAAACTGCATCGCCAGAACCAGAACAGGAGACCAGGGCCGTGGCCTACGAAGATTACAAGACCCTCAGTTTTGACCGGCGCGGCCGGATTCTGACCATCACCATGGACCGGCCCGACAAGCTGAACGCGGTCGAGGCCGTGATGCATCGCGAATTGGGAGATGTGTTCTACGAGGTCGCCCAGGATCCCGATGCCGACGTCATCGTCCTGACCGGCGCGGGACGGGCCTTTTCGGCGGGCGGCGATATCGTCTGGATGCAGGAGATGATCGACGACAAGCGGGTCTGGGAGCGGACCCGGGTCGAGGGCAAGCGCATCGTCTTCGGCATGCTCGACTGCGAAAAGCCGATCATCTGCCGCCTCAACGGCGCGGCGATGGGCCTGGGCGCCACCATGGCCCTGTTCTGCGACACGATCTTCATGGCCGAGAGCGCCATCATCGCCGATCCCCATGTCAGCGTCGGCCTGGTCGCGGGCGACGGCGGCGCGATCATCTGGCCCCAGCTCGTCGGCTATGCCCGGGCCAAGGAATTCCTGATGACCGGCGACCGGCTGTCGGCCGAAAAGGCCGCGGCCATGGGCCTCGTCAACCATGTCGTCGCGGACGGCGAGTTGGACGAGACGGTCTATGCCTTCGCCGACCGTCTGACCAAAGGCGCGATCAGGGCAATCCAGTATTCCAAGATCGCCGTCAATATCGGCCTCAAGCAGCTTGCCCATTCGATCATGGACACGAGCATCGCCTACGAGTCGATCACCAACTACACCGCCGATCACCAGGAGGCGGTGAGCGCCTTCCGCGAGAAGCGCAAGCCGCAGTTCACCGGGCAATAGGGCCCGGCGGAACGCGGCCCCGCCATGGACTTCACAGAGCCGGAGCATCTCGAGCTTCTGCGCGACACCGTGCGCCGTTTCGCCGAGCGGGAATTGCCGCGCGAAACGGTGCGTCGCTGGGACGCGGAGGACCGATTCCCGCGCGAGACCTTCGACAAGCTGGCGGCCCTCGGCCTGACCGGCCTGACCGTGCCGGAGGAATACGGCGGCGCGGGCTGCGATATCCTGGGCGCCATGGTGGTGATCGAGGAACTGGCCCGCCGCAGCATGGTCATGGCGGTCGCCTTCATCGACTGCGCCTGCTACGGCGGCATGAATATCGGCGATGTCGGGTCGGACGCGCAGAAGGCAGAGCTTCTGCCCCGGATCGCGCGCGGCGAAATCCTCTTCGCCTACGGGCTGACCGAGCCGGACGCCGCCTCCGACCTGGCCAGCGTGACCACCCGCGCCGTGCGCGATGGCGGTGAGGTCGTGATCGACGGCAACAAGCGCTTCTGCACGGCGGCCAAGGAAGCCGAATATATATACACCCTGGTGCGCAGCGGTCCCGCCGAGGCGCGCTACGAGAACCTCTCCTTCGTGCTGGTTCCCAGCGATAGCGCCGGGTTGAGCATGACCCGGATTCCCACAATGGGCCTGCGCGGGGTGCCGTCCTATGACGTCGCCTTCGAGGGCGTACGTGTTCCCGCCGCCAATATCGTCGGCGGCGAGGAAGCCTGGAATCGGGGCTGGCCGATGCTGGCCGGCCCGGCCCTTGATGTCGAAAAGCTGGAGGTCGCCGCCCTCGGGGTTGGCACCGCCCAAGCCGCGGTCGAGGATGCCTGGGCCTATGCCGAAGAGCGCATCCAATTCGGCAGACCGATCGCGCGCTACCAGTCGATCCGCCATATTCTCGCGGATTGCCGCACCCGGCTCCATGCCGCGCGCCTGGTGCTCTACCAGGCTGCCTGGCTCGCCGGCGAGGGGTTGCCTTGCGGCGTCGAATCCTCCATGGCCAAGCTCTACGCCACCGAGGCGGCCAAGGAGATCGCCCTGGCCGGGCAGATGGTCATGAGCGCGTACGGGTACGCGACCGAATACGATATGGAACGCTATGTCCGCGATGCGCTGGTGCTGCCCATCATCGGCGGCACCTCGGCGATCCAGCGCAACAATATCGCCAATCGCCTGAAGCTGCCGCGCTGAGGCCACTAACGCCGGGACGATCATGGATTTCCGCGAAGCCGACCATATCCGCCTGATTCGCGACAGTTTGCGACGCTTCGTCGCGGCCGAGATGCCGCTCGATGCGGCCGACCGCTGGGACCGGGAGGATAGCTTCCCGCGCGAGGTCGTCGCCAAACTTGCCGCCCTCGGCGTCATGGGCCTGACCGTCCCCGACACGTACGGCGGACAGGGGCGGGACATTCCGGCGACGATGGCGGTGATCGAGGAACTGTCCCGGCGCAGCCTGGCCGTCGCCGTGCCCTATATCATGTGCGCCTGTTACGGCGGCATGAACATCCTCGATTCCGGCAGCGACGAGCAGAAAGCTGCCTATCTGCCGCGCTTGGCCAAGGGCGAGATGTTCTTCGCCTATGGCTTGACCGAGCCGGATGCGGGCGCTGACCTAGCCTCGGTGCGGACGCGGGCCGCGCGCGACGGCGACCACATTACCGTCAACGGCGCCAAACGCTTCTGCACCGGGGCGGAACATGCCGATTTCATCTACGCCCTCGTGCGCACGGGGCCGGAGGAAGAGCGCTATAAGAATCTGTCCTTCGTGTTGATTCCCCCCGACGCGCCCGGCGTCTCGATCAGCCGTTACGACGCGATCGGCATGCGCGGCGCCCATCTCAACGAAGTTATCTTCGAGGACGTGGTCATTCCCTTCGCCAATCTGGTCGGCGGCGAAGCCGGCTGGAACGCCGGCTGGGCGCGCCTCGCCGGCCCGGCGCTGGATGTCGAGAAGCTTGAGGTCGCGGCCATGGCCCTCGGCCTGGCCGAGGCCGCCCTGGAGGATGCCTGGCGTTATGCCGGGGAGCGCGAGCAATTCGGCAAGCCGATCGGCGCCCATCAGGCGGTGCGCCACCCCCTGGCCGACGCCCGGACCGAACTCCACGCCGCACGCCTCGTCCTCTATCACGCCGCCTGGCTGGCCGACCGGGGCGAACCCTGCTCGGCCGAGACCTCGATGGCCAAGCTGCTGGTCTGCGAAACGGCGGAAAAGACGATCCTGGCCTGCCAGCGGGTGCTGGGCGCCTACGGTCTGGTGCGCGGCATGCCGATGGAACGCTATGTGCGCGATATCCTGGTCTTCAACATCGCCGGCGGCTCCAGCGCCATCCAGAAGAACAACATCGCCAACCGGCTGGGCCTGGCGCGGTAGTCAGGTCTTGTCCTGATCGTCATTGCCCGGCGCAGTCCAGACAATCCTGCGACTCGGCCGCCCAGAATGCCCTGGTGCAAGCCCCGCGGTCTTCACATATCTCGCGTCCTATTCTCGATAATCATTACCTGTCGTCCCGGGACTTGTTCCCGGGACCCATTGGCTGTGGGACAGGGCGCTACGCTACCTGGTTTGCATCACGGCCAGCCGCATGCGCCGCCCTACCTGGTTCGGCTTGGCCGAGGAGATTGCTCGCCGACGTGGCGAATTCGCATGATCGAAAATGGCAATCCAGCATCGTCCGATCTCTACGACCGTTTGAACGGATAGAACGGATGGGTCCCGGGAACGAGTCCCGGGACGACACCCTGGATGGTGCGAAGACAAGGCTACCCGGGACGGGAAGCGCGGATCCGGCAGGCGCGAGTTCGGGGCGAGACGAGGGAGGGAGGCATGGTCCGTCTGGCGGGCACCCTCAATAGAACACCAGGGTACGCGCTTCGATGCTTTCGCGCGGCGGCGCGTCCGCCGGCGTTGTGGGGTCGTCGAAAGCCGAATGCAGACTGAACCGGGCCAGTCCATCTGTCGCCGAATCGAACACTTTGATGAGCACCGCCTCATCCGCCGTCATGCGGGGATAGTAGTACCAACGATGACGCCGGCTATGCCGGCTGCGGAATTCCTCGCCGGTCCGGTGGGGATAGACCATCTGCGCGGCGACCAGATCGCCGGGAGCGATGGAGCGCGCGTCGCAGAGCGCGAGAGGGGTGGAGAGCAGCGGTCCCCGGATCGGCCGCCAGACATTGACGATGGCGAAACGGCGGGTGAGCAGATCGGCCGCCTCGTCCTCCGGCAGGAAGGCGCGCACCCGGCCCGGGGCGGAGCGATCGGTGTAATCGTCATGGACCAGATGGACCGGTGCGCGCGCGTTCCCATGCGCGGCGCGCGGACCGCCTTCCGCCCGGCTGTTATGGTCGAACACAACGACCCTCGCCGCGCCGGTCGTGTCTCGGACCAGGCGCGACACCTCCGGGTAATAGGCGGATTTGACCAGATCGTCGTCATAGAGATCGGCGACCGCCGTCTCGAAGCGCACCAGTTCGAAGCCCTCGCTATCCAACCGGGCGGGCGGGTCGAGCCTGCGTGCGTCGCCGACCGCGACCTCGACCCATTCATACTCGCCACTGCGATGGACCTCGTCCGGCGCCTCGAAGCCGATCCGACTGACCGGCGGCTCGCTGTCCTGAGTAAGGTAGTTGAGCCGGGTGCGCACCGAACCTGGAGCGCCGCCGGTCTCGCCCGGGACACTCATCACCTAGGACCAGAGTCGCTGCGGCCCCAGATCGGCCGGGGTGACTCCCAGATCGGCGATGTCCTGGGGCAGGTCTTCGCCGCGCGCCAGAGCCGCGGCCGCGCGCGACAGCCCGGCCGAGGTCTCGATGCCGTAGCCGCCCTGGCCGGCGCACCAGAAATAGCCCTCGATATCGGGATCGAAGCCGACCACCGGCACCCCGTCGGCGACGAAGCTGCGCAGGCCGGCCCAACTCCGGATGATCCGTCCGACTGCCATTGTCGTCGCCTTTTCCAACCGGTCGACGGTGATCGCGATATCCAGTTCTTCCGGCTGGGAATCCTGGGGCGGCACGGGCGTCTCGTCGGCGGGCGAGCCGAGGATCGTCCCCGCATCGGCCTTGAAATAGAATTCTTCCTGGGTGTCGAAGACGACCGGCCAATCGTCCGTCTTCATCCCGGCGGGCGGGGCGAAGGCGATGACGGTGCGCCGCTTGGGCACGAGGCCGATCTCGCGCGCGCCGATCATGCCCGCGACCACATCGGCCCAGGCCCCGGCCGCATTGATCACCACCGGGGCGGCGAAGACGCCCGCCTTCGTCTCGACCTTCCACAGCCCGGCCTTCCGATCGAAGCCCAGCACCTCGGCATCGCACACGACCTCGCCGCCGCGCGCCTTGAGCCCTCGAAGATAGCCCTGGTGGATGGCGTCGACATCGAGCGCCATCGTGTTTGGATCGAGGAAGACCGAATCGAGATAATCACGGCGCAGCACGGGCACCCGCCGGATCGCCTCGTCCAGGCTGATCATGGCGATGCTGGGCGACAATTCCTGCACCTCGGCCAGGGCAGCTTCCAGAATGGCGCGCTGATCGGCGCGGGCGACGAACATCAAGCCATGGGGGTGGCAGAGTGGTTTGTCCGTGAATCCCTTGGGCGGCGCGGTGAAGAACTCCCCACCGGCGATGGCCAGCGCGCGGATGACATGAGGGCCGTAGGCCTCGGTATAGACCGCAACGGACCGGCCGGTGGTGTGATAGCCGGGCCGCTCCTCGCGCTCCACCACGATGACGGAAGCATTCTCGGCCAGGCGATAGCCGGCGGACGCCCCGCCGATACCAGCCCCGATGATCAGATAGTCGCACTCGCGCATGGCTCGGTGTCCTCCCTTCCCGCAATGGCGCGAGAACTTATCCGCAGCGAGCGGGGACCCGCAACCTTTCGCTCGGCCCCGCCCAGGTTTTGGCCAAGCTATGGCCGAGATCCGGAAAATCCGCCGCGTCGATCCGCTCGTGGGCGCAACCTCCGCTTTAGGAATTGTTTCGTCGCGCCTATTGAAATAGAGGTCGAGCGCACAAATATAGTCGATAGTTATATGAATAATTCGTTCTAAGGTTGTCCCCGCAAAGCAGCGATTAACGCTCTCTTCCGCGCGGTGGCGTTTCACGGCCCTACCACCTTTCAAACCGCCCGCGCGGCGCTTGCGCGTGTCCTTACTGGGAAGGACCTCCCTTGGGAAGAATCATGAAATGGCCAGCCTCATACCGTCCAATTGGGACGTCACCGCCAAAACCGTCACACTCGCGCGGTTGATCCAAGGCTTTCTCCCCCTCACCGGCCCAGAAACGGCCGCTATCAACGCCCTCTGCCGCCAGACCCTGGCTCTGGACAACGAACAATCCCTCTATCTGGAGGGCGATCGGATCGACAACAGTTTCGTGGTTCTCAGCGGATGGATTTGCCGCCACCACATACTCGAAGATGGCCGGCGCCAGATAACCTCTTTTGCGCTGCCAGGCGATTTTCTCAGCCATCACAACGCCTTCGTTGCTCAACGCACCCATTCGGCGACCGCCCATGGCAGGGCGGTGCTGGCATCGATCTCCGATGCGGATATCGCCGAGCTGA
The DNA here is from genome assembly GCA_027619995.1 of Pseudomonadota bacterium. Lineage (GTDB taxonomy): Bacteria > Pseudomonadota > Alphaproteobacteria > CADEGL01 > CADEGL01 > JABIRQ01. Next base: position 7,887 of record JAQCGR010000053.1, read on the forward strand.
GCCACCGCTTTCCGCGCCTCGGCATCGCCCTCTCGAGGCTCGCGGCGCGAGAGCACTTTCTCTTGGAAGAGCAGGTCGTCCGCATCGGCCGGCGAAACGCGTTCGAGCGCGTCGGCCATATGCTGCTCGAATTCTTCCATCGGCTGAATGCGGTCGACAAGACCCTGGGGCTCTCATACCAGATGCCGATCACCCAGGAAGTTCTCGTCGATGCCCTGGGATTGAGCCTCGTCCACGTCAACCGCACCCTGCGGCGGCTCCGCACCGAGGGCCTGATCGCCATGGATCATGCTCGACACATCACCATTCTCGATAGCGATCGGCTGGCCGCGATCGCCGAATTCTCGCCCGGTTACCTCCTGCACCAACCGCTGCGCGGACCGAAGCCCGAGGCCCTGGCTGCACTTGCCGCCAAGTTCGCTCGAATCCTGCCACCATCCGGCGCGTTCGCCGGCGATACCGACCGCATCGAAACGTTCGAAGCGCAGGCGAAGCGCAACGCGGTCGCAATCATCGCGTCGAGTCGCGCTTCCCTGATCCACTAGCCGATCGGCCGCCGCAAACCGAATGCGACGGCCGCCGGGCCGATATCCGGGATCGCATCCCAGGATCGGTCCGGTGGCCGAAGTTATGTGCGGCGACGACCGCGCAGGCCGAAGATCAGCGAGATGATGAAGATCACGACGAAGACCCAGAACAGAATCTGCGCGATTCCAGCGGCCGCGGCGGAAATGCCGCCGAAACCGAATACCCCGGCGATCAGGGCGATAACGAAGAACACGATGGCCCAATAGAGCATGACCCAGACCCCTTGCGTTTCCCAATCGAATGCCGAGACCGGTCTTCGGCCAATCGGCGCGGTGGGGAAAGGATGCCAAAGCATCCGGCCGGGCGCGTTCACTTGTGTTAAAGCCGGGGCGGCGATGGGTCGTGCGTTGCGAAGCCTGTTGGACTAGGCGCGATCACTCGCCGGAATCGACATATTCCAGCGCATCCATGATGCTCTCAAGCAGGCGCGCCGCGGCGCCATGGTTCATGGGTCCGCCGCTTGCCATCGCTTGGCGCTGGGCGGCGATAGCATCTTCCAAGGCGTCCTGAACCGCCTCTTTCTTGAGCAATCCTTCCTCGACGAGCAAGAAGACGAGGGATTCGCCCAGTGAGAGCGCCGCCAGGGCGGCGGCCTCCGGAGAGGTCGGATGGAGCGCACTCGTATGCGTTCGATCCGGTGGGGATTCTCCCGGTTTCGTAGAATCGGTCGACCTGGACTGGTCGTCGGCCATTGCTATTCGCCAGCCTGTCTCGTATCAAAATCGGTATCGATGTGAGCCACCTCACTATCAATGGCGCGGCGATCGCTGCCTTTCGGGTCGATCCTGGCGAGGCGTTGCAGGCCATATGTGTGGCGCGCTCACGCCACAAGTCCGAGGCAACCCTCCGGGGACACCCGGCATCGCCGAGCCAAACTACCCAGCCTTATAAAGCCAATGCAAATTCCGCGCCACTATGGCACGACCAGCCGACAGGCACCCGGCGCACCGGCCCTGGGGGCACCGTTACAGCAGCCAATGGCCTCCGTAGCCTATGGCCCCCGGTTGCGAGAGGGTCAACCCGCATCGCGGGCCCTCGCGCCGGCAATCCGCAGGGCATTGTCCACTTTCTCGCGTTTCAGCACGCCCTTCTCGGCCAGCAACTGAAAAAGGGTTTCGAGCAATGAAACCGCCACCAGTGCGGATGGTTCCAACGCGGGAGGCGCAACTCTGTCACCGCGCGACCGCGAGGCGATATCGATGACGTTCCCGGCCATTGCGTCGCCCCTTTTTCCACGCGGATCAAGTTTCCAACGACTTCGATAATCGTATAGCAGATCCGATAAACTTATTGATTCACATGGATCAATTCCATCCCGGAAATTCCCCATCGCCGCCACCCATGCGGAGGTATGTATACCAATGCGCATAGGCGCCGGCGGGCAATGACACACATAGGTTAAACAACGGCGCGTTTGCTCGGCTTAGCTTCGCTCTCAAGTGAACAAAAGCGTTCGTTGCCCGTGTGGTTGCGTTCATCGAATATGGGAGTATCCGATGCTATCTCGTCAGAAGGTCCTCAAATTTCAAAAAGCCGAAACGGATCAGAAAGATGAATCGGAACTTGGCCCACTCGCCAGGACGATAGGCGTCTTCCTCGATCTGACCGAAGAGGAAATCTCGGCTCTCGACGCATTGAACCGCCAGAAAATTCACCTGGCTGCCCAGCAGGATCTATATCTTGAAGGCGACGCGATCGATCGCACCTATGTCCTTCTCCACGGCTGGATGTGCCGCCACAGAACGCTGGAAGACGGCAGGCGCCAGATCATGTCCTTCGTCCTGCCGGGCGATCTGCTCAACCATTTCGGCGCCTATCAGCCGACCACCATCCATACCGTGACGGCGTTGACCGATGCCGTGCTGGCCTCCTTCTCCTGCCACGATATCGTCAGCCTCAGCCGCGCCTACCCACGCCTGGGCGCCGCGTTCGCCTGGCTCGGGGCGCGGAAATACAGCCTTCTTGAGGAGCATGTCGTGCGGATCGGCCGGCGCAACGCCTATGAGAGAATCGCTCATATGCTTCTGGAACTGCTGCACTGTCTGAACGTGGTCGACGATTCCTGCGAGGACGGCTACGAACTGCCGGTTACCCAGGAAATTCTCGGCGACGCCTTGGGGCTGAGCCTCGTTCATGTGAACCGCACTCTCCGGCGCCTTCGCAAGGAAGGGCTGATCCAAATGGACAGCAACCGCCGGATCGTCATCCTCGATATGGATGCGCTGACGGAGATCGCCGAATTCTCCCCCGACTATCTCCAGCATCGGTCGATCCCGATCCTGACGGAAGAAAACCTGCAGAAGGTGGGGTGACGCCGTCATCGCGCATGCGCGTCCCGCCGGACCTCTCCGGCGGGACGCCACGCGAGCCCATGCCGCAGGCGCATCCATAAGATCTATCGTGAGTTCTTGAGCCTACCGCTCAGGACTATCAGTGGTCAGGCTGGTCTTGTTCGACAGCAACCTCCAAGGCATCCATGATCCTCTCGAGCAATCTCGACGCGGCCTCATGGGCGCCGGAGCCGCCCCTTTCGCCGAGCTGGCGCTGGGCATCGATAGCATCCTCCAAAGCGTCCTGGACGGTGTCTTTGTCCATCAGACCTTCCTCGACCATCATGTAGACAAGGGATTCGCCCAGGGCGAGCGCCGCCATCGACGCCGCTTCGGGGTTCGCTTCCGGGTTGCCCTTGGCGCCATTGTGTCCGCGATCTTGTCTAAGCATGCGTATCCACCCTGGGTTCGCTCCGCCCCCTTCGTAAAAACGGCCAGATGCCATAATTCCGTGCTGGACATAGTCGGGTCCAAAGGGCATGTCCCGCCTTGACCTGTGTTAAGGTATTGACGGGATATGCAAGCGATGGTGACCCGTATCGGACGAGGGGGAGCATGTCCGCATCCGGTTGTGGCAGCCTTCACGAGCGACCGGTCGTTCCTTGTGGAGCCAAGGTTCACGCCGGATATCGGGCGCTTTTCCCGTCATCACGACCACGATGATCGAAACCACCCTCTCTCCGCCTCGATAGCCTGTGTTCTGGACGAGTAGGCCCGCCGATGACAGATCGCGACGATGAGTCCCCACCGCATGCGCTGCTCGAGAACACGCCCAGCGCGCTGGTTCTCAAGGTGGGCGTCTTCCTCCATCTGACGGCACCGGAGATCGAAGCTCTCGACGCTCTCGATACGCGCGAGTTCGGTCTTGCGAAAGGCCAGGACCTTGCGGTCGAAGGCGACGATATCCGGAGCACCTATGTCGTTATCGAGGGCTGGCTCGGTCGCTACCGCATGCTTGAGGATGGGCGCCGCCAGATCATCAGCTTCGCGCTGCCGGGCGATATTCTGAATCTCGATGGCGCCCTGGTCACGGACTATGTCTATTCGGTCATGGCGTTGACCGACACGGTCGTTTGCGCGGTCGCGGCCGAGGCCGTCATTGAGGTGACCCAGGAGCATCCCCGCCTCGGCGCGGCGATATCCTGGATGGGCGCACGCGAACGGACGCTGCTGGCCGAACAGATCGTGCGGGTCGGACGCCGCAGCGCCTATGAGCGTGTGGCGCATCTCATCCTGGAATTGCTCTACAGGCTTCATCTCGTGCATGAGGCGGAAAAGCGCAGCTACGAATTGCCGCTTACCCAGGAGGTCCTGGGCGACTCGCTGGGATTGAGCCTCGTGCATGTCAATCGCACCCTGCGCCGCCTCCGCAAGGAGGGGCTGGTCCGGTTGGAAGGCAATTCGCTGAGCATCGACGATGTGGATCGCCTGGCGGAGATCGCCGAATTCGATCCGGCCTATCTGCGGCACGAACATATTCCCGATGCCGCGGAAAAGGCGATCAACGATCCGACCTGAATCCGCCAAAGCACCGCCGCCCGACACAACAGCAACCATCATCGGGCCAGCAACCTCTGACAGGCAATTTCCATGATTCGACTTGTTTTGCTCCGTCACGGCCAAAGTGTCTGGAATTTGGAGAATCGTTTCACCGGCTGGACCGATGTCGAACTGACCGACAAGGGCAAAGCCGAAGCGCGCGCCGCGGGCCGGGCCTTGGCCGCCGCGGGAATCGATTTCGACCTCTGCCACACCTCCCTTCTCAAGCGCGCGATCCGCACCCTGCATCTGGCGCTGGGCGAGATGGACCGGCTCTGGCTTCCGGTCCACAAGGATTGGCGGCTGAACGAGCGCCATTACGGCGCGCTGCAAGGCCTCAACAAGGCCGAGACGGCGGCCGAGCATGGCGAGGATAAGGTCTTCGTCTGGCGGCGCAGCTACGACATACCGCCGCCGCCGCTCGCCGCCGATGACGAACGTCAGGCGACCGGCGACCGGCGCTATTGCGGTCTCGATCCCGCCGCCATTCCCGCATCGGAAAGCCTGAAGGACACGGTGCGCCGGGTCCTGCCCTATTGGAACGAGGTCGTGGCGCCGCAGGTTACGGCCGGGCGCCGCGTGTTGATCGCAGCGCATGGCAATTCCCTGCGCGGGTTGGTGAAGCATCTCGACGGCATTTCGGATGACGAGATTCCGAGTGTCGAGATTCCGACCGGCATCCCCCTAGTCTACGAACTGAATGCCGCCCTGACGCCGATCCGACACTATTACCTGCGCGAGGACGGCACGGCTGCCGATTGAGGCCGGGAGGGCCGGTCACAGCCCGGTCCGCTTGAACCATTAACTTGTGTGAATGCTGCCTGGGGCACGGGCCGTCAGGGTTGGACCCATGCTTTCAATCCGCGCCCGCAGGAGACCCGCCATGTCCGTCACCTTGCCCGATCTTCCCTATGACTATGCCGCGCTCGAACCGCATATCTCGGCGCGCACCATGAAGGTTCATCACGACCGCCATCACCAGAAATACGTCGACACCCTCAACGATCTGATCGAGGGAACCCGCTACGACGAGATGGAACTCGAACGAATCGTCAAGGAAAGCGCCAAGAAGGATGACGAATCGGAGATTTTCAACAATGCCGGTCAGGCCTGGAACCACAGCCTGTTCTGGAGTTCCATGACCCCGAAGGGCGGCGGCGCACCGGCGGACGAATTGGCGGATGCGATCGGCCAGGCCTTCGGCTCAATCGACGATTTCCGCGAAAGCTTCAAGGAAACCGCCACCGGAACCTTCGGCAGCAGCTGGACCTGGCTTGTCCTGCGCAACGGCAAACTTGCCATCGAAGGCACCCAGAATGCGGACAGCCCGCTGACCAGCGGCGGCACGCCCTTGCTTGCCTGCGACATGTGGGAACATGCCTATTATCTCGATTATCAGAACGAGAAGGGAAAGTTCGTCGACGCCTATCTCGAGAATCTGGTCGATTGGAGTTTCGCCCTGAACCGCCTGCGGGCGAGGCCGCGGGCCGAGGCCTAGTCGCCAACCGACCCGGAACCAGCCCGGAACCTCCTCGAAATTGCCGGCACCCAAGACCGGCCCGGCGCAACGGCCGGCGCGGATCGCTCCACCTCGGGGCATACAACCTTACGCTGCGCCGTTCGGATCCTCGCCTTAGGGCGGACCTGTGCCCTGGACGAGGCTTCCGATCCGGGCGTCATCCGCGAAACCTGAATCCCGGACTCTTCCGCCAAACCGCGCAAGCTGCGGCCCGGAACCGCGGAAACCTGCGTTTGACAGCAGAGGTGAATCTAACGAGAGTGCCCCAAATCAAGGGGCTGGAGGGAGTCCGTAATAATGCGGTCGAGGTTTGCCGCCTTCGTTTTGGCATCGGTTGCTTTAACCGCGTGCAGCAGTGTGATCGCACGGATCGATACCGATCCGTCCCTGGCGACCTGCACCGTTACCCAGGCGAACTCAACCGTCGCAACCATTGAGACCCCTGGCAATCTCGCGCTGGAGGCTTCGCCGGGCGATACGGTGGTGGCCTGCTCGAAGGACGGCTACAAATCGACGCGGGCAACACTCGCCGATGGATTCAATCCCGGCAGCTCCGTCCGAATGACTTAACCGGGATTCCCCATGTGGGCCCCTCCCACACGGTTGATTTTGACCCTGGATCGTTCGGCGGGCAACCCGACAGCGTTTGGCAACGGCGGCCATGCGGATACCATCGGATT
>JAQCGR010000054.1 GCA_027619995.1 Pseudomonadota bacterium
GGCCATTTCCTCTTCGGGCTGATAGCCGCCGATATCGGTCGTCGAGAACCCGACCATCCGATAGGTCTTGGTCTCCAGCAGGGTCGGGCCATCGCCCCGGCGCGCGCGCGCGACCGCCTCGGCCGCCGCCTGATAGACCGCGACCACATCATTGCCGTCGACCTTGACCCCGGGCATGCCGTAACCGGCCGCGCGATCGGAAATATCCGCAATCGGCGACTGGTGCGAGGAATGGACGGTCAGGCCGTACATGTTGTGCTCGCAGAGGAAAACGACGGGCAGCTTCCACAGCCCGGCGACATTCATCGCCTCATGGACCATGCCGATTTGGGCCGCGCCGTCGCCGAAACAGCTCATCGCCACCCGGTCCGAACCCTGGCACTGGAAGGCCAGCGCCTGGCCCACGGCATAGGGCGGACCGCCACCGACGATCGCGCTTGTGCCCAACAACCCGTTCTCCCGGTCAGCCATCAGCATATGCCCCGCGCGGCCCCGGCAGACTCCCGTCTCACGGCCGTAGATCTCGGCCAGGATTCCCTTGGCGGGGACGCCCTTGCCGATCATATGGCCGTGGCCGCGATGTGTGGTCGAGATCAAGTCGTCCTTGCGCAGCACGGCGGTCGCGCCGATGGCCGAAGCCTCCTGCCCGTTGCAGGTGTGAATCGGCCCCCGGATATTGCCGGCGCGGTGCTCGGGGAAGAGACCTTCCTCCATGCGCCGGGTGACGACCATCTTGACGTACATCTCCTTGAGTTCGTCCAGGGTCGGCCGGTTTGTCACCGCCGTTTTGGCCATGCCTCTTTCCTCTCTCAAACGTCGCCGCGGGCGAGCGAATCGCTTGCCCGCTCGACCGCCGTATTGACTGCTTGCCACGGGATGCAGGCGTCGAGCCAGCCATCGAGCCGCCCGACCCAGACGATGACCTCGTCCAGCACCGTCCGGGCATCTTCCGAGATCGCCTCGAAATGCGCCGCAATTTTTCCCGCGAAACCGCCCGCTTCGTGCAGGCCGTAGAAATTCGCCAGTTTGTCCTCGGCCGTGCGCAGCAGCACCGCCGCAGCGTCCGCCACGAAATCGTCCACGGCGATGGCGCTGTGAAGCGGCCTGTCGCCCGCCTCCGCCGCGCGCGTCCGGAGCCACCAGAGCCCTTCGTGCAGTTTGCGCGTCTCGCCCTGGGCGTTCAACAGCGGACCGGCCGGCAGCATGATGCCGCGCCGACGCATCATGGTCATGATTTCCGTCGGCGGCGCATCGGCCATCGCCTCAGCCGCCTCGCGCACCGAGCGCCCGAAATGTCCAATTGCATCGACCCCGGGCCGGTCCACGTAGCGCGGATCCGGCGCCATGGCGTGGACGCGCTTGCGGAAGCCATCGACCCAGGCACCGTCGCCGCCAACAGACAGGCGACCATGCAGGATACGGTGCCCCTGATCGGCCTGGACCTTCTCGCCCAGCCGGCGCAAGGCGTCGACATGGCCGCTCGCCTCGCCCAGATAGACCACGTCGGCCTCTTCGTCCTGGATCGGGGCGTAAATGATCTCAAGGAACTGACGGTCCGGATAATAGATGAAGGGCGCATCGGGCAGGGCGTTGATCGAGCGCGCGCCTTCCAGGGGCATGACCACGGTCGTCGGCCAGAGAATCTGGTCTCCGGCGAGCTTGGCGCAATGCAGATCGATCGTCATGGGCAGACGTTCGAGCACCGCGAGGAGAATGCGCGGCGAGGACCCCGCATCCAGGACGATGGCGATGGATTCGCCCTCGGCCTCCAGGATCAGGGTCGGTTTGTCGCTTTCGCTCATGACGCTGCTTTCCTCGCCCGCTGTTGATCCCCGATCAGGCGCGGACCATAAACCAGCGCCAAGTTCCGCCACAACGACCCTGACCGAATATGTCCTCTCCACATCTGCTCGTGGCCATTTCCAGCCATGGCTTCGGCCACGCGACGCAGACCGCGCCGGTGCTGAACGCCTTGCGCCGCCGACTCCCGGACCTGCGCCTGACCGTCGCCACCGGGGTGCCTCGCACCCTGCTGGAGGAGCGGATCGAAGGGGACTTCGACCTGATCGAACGGCGCAGCGATTTCGGCATGGCCATGAAATCGGCCATCGAGATCGATCTCGACGCGAGCGCGCGTCGCTACGAAGCCATCCACCTCCCTTGGCCCGCGACGGTGCAGGCCGAGGCGGGTTGGCTCGAATCGCTGCGCCCGGACCTTGTGCTCTCCAATATCGCCTATCTGCCGCTCGCGGCGGCGCAGTTGGCGGATATTCCCGCCATCGCCCTCTCCTCCCTGCATTGGGCGGCGCTCCACGGCCATTACCTTCTGGACAGCCCCGGCGGCCGGCAGACCCAAAAGCAGATCGAGCGCGCCTACGCTTCCGCACGAGCCTTCATTCAGGTTACGCCGGGCCTGGACGCCGAATTCGGCAATCATACCGAAACCGTCGGGCCGATCGCGCGCCTTGGCAGTTCACGGCGAGCCGCCATTTTGGAACGACTCGGCAGACCGGACGGCACGCGTCTCGTGCTGGTCTCCCCCGGCGGAATAGACTTTCCGACCGGAGTGGCCCGTCCGCCCCGGATCGACGGCCTGGTCTGGCTATATGACCGTGCGGACGACTTCGACCGTGGCGATCTGCATTCTCCGCGAACGCTCGGCCTGCCATTCACCGATATTCTCGCGAGCGTCGACGCGGTGCTGACCAAGCCCGGCTATTCGACCGTGGTCGAAGCCGGCTGCCTGGGTCTGCCGCTGCTCTACCTGCCGCGCGGCGATTGGCCGGAGGAACGCCCGCTGGTCGACTGGTTGCGGCGTCATGCTCCGGTCCAAACCCTGGCAATCGAGGATTTCGAAAGCGGCGCACTCCCCGAGCGCTTGGCCGCACTCTGGGCGATGCCCCGCCCAGAACCCGCGATACCGACGGGGGCCGAGGAGGCCGCCGACATCGTCGCAAGGCATATGGCTGGTGCCGCTGACCGCTGCTAGCCCCTCCCCGCTGCGCCATGAAGGGCGTAAGATTTCCCCGCCACGCGGGCTAGAACACTCGGAGGGGACCATGACGGACAAGCTGACTCAATCCATGCGGGAGCTATCGCGCGCTCTCGACGCCGGAGAAACGAGTGCAGAGGCTTTGGCCGAGGAAGCGATCTCACGGCATAAGCTATTCGGCGAAGACCTCCATGCATACAAGGACTTCGACGCCGATTACGCGCGGCGTCAGGCTCGTGCGGCCGACGCCGCGCGGCGGAGCGGCCATCCCGGAGGACCGCTCTTCGGCATGCCGGTTTCGGCCAAGGACCTCTATGGGGTCGAGGGCTATCCGACCTATGCCGGATCGCCCGTGGCCCTGCCGCCGGAATGGACGCGCGAGGGCTTTCTGATACGCGGGTTGCGCGGCCAGTTCGCCACCGTGATGGGAAAGGCCCATACGGTCGAGTTCGCATTCGGTGGGCTGGGCCTGAACCCCCATTGGGGCACACCGGTCAATCCCTGGGATGCTGAAACTCGGCGCGCGCCCGGCGGCTCGTCCTGCGGCGCGGGGGTCAGCCTGGGCGAAGGTTCGGCCCTGATTGCCCTGGGCAGCGACACGGCGGGCTCGATCCGTATCCCTGCCGCCCTGACCGGCACGGTCGGCCACAAGATCACCTACGGCCGCTGGCCCGTGAACGGCGTGGTGCCGCTAAGCCAGACCCTCGACAGCGTCGGCGCCCTGACCCGTTCGGTCGCGGATTCTGCCTGGTTCTTCGCCGCGCTCGATCCCGCGCATGGCGATTCGGAGCGCTTCCTGTCGCGCGTCGAGGCGCGCGGCGTCGAAGGTCTGCGTATCGGTATCCCCAAGAGCGGCGCCTGGGACGAGGCCCAGTCCGATATTGCCGAGAGCGTGCGCGCCGCGTTGCGGGAACTGGAGAAGGCCGGGGCCAAGCTGGTCGACCTGGAATTCCCCGAATTCGACGAGGCCCACCAATTCTATCTCGAAGCCGGTATCCTGCCGATCGAACTGGGCGCCTTCCTCGAACGCGAACTGCCCGAATGGCTCGCCTCCCTGGACGAGATCATCGCCAGCCGGGTCCGCGACAAGGCCGCCACCACGGCGCGCGACTATCTGACCATTCTCGACCGGCGCAAGGCACTGATCGCGCGCGCTGCGCCTCGCCTCTCCGGAGTCGATATCGTCGCCACGCCCGGCACGCCGAACACCCCCCCGCCCCTCGAGGAGTTCGAGAAGGACGTCGAAGCCTATATTCGCCTCAACCGCCCGACCTCTCGCGCGACCAACCCGGTCAATATCCTGGACCTCTGCGCCATCGCCTTCCCGGCGGGCAAGGACAGGATCGGAATGCCGACATCCCTCCAGTTCATCGCCCCCAACGGCGCCGACGAGGCCCTGCTCACCGCCGCCCTCGCCGCCGAGCGTATTCTCGGCACGCCAGCGGAGCGGCTGGGCACCCCGCCGCGGGTGGCAAGGCGTTAGGGACGAACGGATGAGCCGCCTAGCGTTCCCTTGCGCCATTGCGCTTGCGGCGACTCTCATCGGGGCACCGGCACAGTCGGCCGGCTTCCAGCATGCGACGGTCCCTGGCACGGAGCCGATCGAAATCGGAATCTGGTATCCGTCCGATACTGCTCCACCCGGCGAAGCGAACACGCCGTTCGGCCAGGCCCTCGCCCTCGACGCCGCCGTCGCGGGCACCGACCTGCCGCTCGTTGTCCTGTCGCATGGCTACGGTGCCTGGATGGGCAGCCATGCGGACACGGCGAAGGCCTTGGCCGATACTGGCTACATCGCCGTCGCGCCGACCCATCCGGGCACGAATTTCCGGGACCTATCGGCACCGCCTTCGGAATGGCTTCAGGCCCGTCCCCGCCAGATCGTCGCGGTGATCGATTTCATGCTCGAAATCTGGAATCAGGCAGACCGGATCGACGCCGGTCGGATCGGCGTTTTCGGCTTGTCGGCCGGCGGCTACACAGCCCTGGCTGCGGCAGGCGGAAAGCCGGACATCGCCCTGGCCGTGCGGCATTGCGCCGCCGATCCCACTGAGTTCGTCTGCGGGGCCGGAATCGTGGACGAGTTGGTGGCAAGCCGGCGGTACGACGAGACAAATCCGGTTCCAGCCGACCCCAGGATACGCGCGATCAGCATCGCTGCCCCCGTGCTCGCCTTCGCCATCGACCGGAAGGCCCTGGCGGGCGTTGCCGTTCCCGTCCAGATTTGGTCCGGATCCGCGGATGAGACGGTTCCCTACCAATCCAATATCGCCCCCCTCGTCGATGCGCTTCCCGCCACGCCCGAAGTCCACATGGTCGAGCAGGCCGGCCATTTTGCCTTCCTGGCGCCCTGCGACCCGATCCTGAAAACCGCCGAGCCGCGCCTATGGGCGATGGCCTGCGTTGATGCCTCGGGCTTCGATCGTGTCGCATTCCACGCCCGCATGAACGCCGATATCACCGCATTTTTCGATCGCGTTCTTAAAGATTGAACGGTGCGGCGAACAGCATCGCAGTTGGCCAGAGCCTGCCGCTGGGCTAGGCTCGCCACCGAACGAAATCCATTGCAGAACCGAGGGGGAAACCGATGGCACGCGATGTCGTCATTACCTGTGCCGTGACTGGCTCACACCAAAACTTCCACAAGCATCCCGATTTTCCGATCACGCCCAAGCAGATCGCCCAGGCTTGTCTGGATGCGCGCCAGGCCGGCGCGGCGGTCGCCCATATCCATGTGCGCGACCCCGAGACGGGTGCGCGGACGGGCGATCCCGCCCTGTTCCGCGAGGTCGTCGAGCGCCTGCGCGACGCCGGTTCCGACATCATCATCAACCTGACCACGGGCGAAGGCGCGCGCTTCGTGCCGGGCGACGAGGATCCGAAGGTCGCCGGGCCGGGCACCACCCTCAAATCGCCCATCGACCGCCTGAAGCATATCGAGGAACTGCGGCCGGATATCGCGACCCTGGACGTCGGCACCTTCAATTTCGGCGAACAGGTCTTCATGAACACGCCGGCCCATCTGCGTATCATGGCCAAACATATCCGCGACCTCGGGGTGAAGCCGGAGATCGAGGTCTTCGAAAGCGGCCATATCCGTTTCGCCCAGCAGCTGATGGAAGAGGGCCTGATCGAGGATCCACCGCTGTTCCAACTCTGCCTCGGCATTCCCTGGGCTTCGCCGGCCACCCCGGCGGCGGCCCAGTACATGAAAAGCCTGCTGCCGAAGAACGCGATCTTCGCCGGTTTCGGCATTTCCCGCTTCGAATTCCCGATGGTCGCCGAACTGGTCAATCTGGGCGGTCATTGCCGGGTCGGATTGGAAGACAACATGTATCTGGGCAAGGGCGAGTTCGCGAGCAACGGACAGCTCGTGGAAAAAGCCGTGCGGATCATCCGCGAACTCGATGGCGAGCCGGCCGAGCCGGCCCGCGCCGCCGAGCTGCTGCAGCTTCCGCCGCGCGGTCAGTCCGCTCCGGCCTCGGCCTGACCGGTTGGGCCGCAAGCGCCCGACGTCGCGAATTGCCGTGCCGGGGGTAAAGCCAACCCTCGGCACGGCGGCGCGACCCGGGCGCCAATTCTTACTTCACCTAATAGACCGTAGCGCCTTCCAGGCCGTTCCGGCCTCGTCATGAAGGCGGTGACCGCCGGCACCCCGGAAGGAACCTTGCGCGCCCTGTTCTGGATGAGCGGCGCGCTCGCCTCTTTCGCATTGATGGCCATCGCCGGACGGGAACTCTCGGCCGAGATCGGCGCTTTCGAGATCGTTTTTTTCCGCAGCGCGGTTGCGAGCGCGATCCTGCTCGTCGTGGCCGGACGGCGGCTGCCCTCGATCCTGCGGACGACCAAGCTCAAGACCCATCTGATCCGCAACACGATCCATTTCGCGGGGCAATGGGGCTGGTTCTATGGGATCTCGGTCATCACCTTGGCCGAAGTCTTCGCCATCGAATTCACCACGCCGCTCTGGACCGCGTTGCTGGCCGCCCTCTTCCTGGGCGAGAAGATCGACAAGATGCGCGCCATGTCGATCCTGATCGGCTTCGCCGGCATCATCATTATCCTCCGGCCGGGAACCGCGGCGGTCGATCCGGCGGCCTTCGTCGTTCTGGGGGCCGCCTTCTGCTTCGCCGCCGCTTTCGCCCTGACCAAGTACCTGACCCGCACCGACAGCGCCTTCACGATCGTCCTCTACATGAACCTGATTCAGCTTCCCCTGGGCATGGCCACCGCGCTGCCCGGCTGGGTCACGCCGTCGCTCGCCCTCTGGCCCTGGGTCCTGGCGGTCGGAGTCGTGGGAATATCGGCGCATTTCTGCCTGACCAAGGCCTTCGTCCTGGCCGATGCCTCGCTCGTCGCGCCGCTGGATTTCATGCGTCTGCCGCTGATCGCCGTGGTCGGCTGGCTGGTCTATGACGAGGTGCTGGACCCTTATGTCCTGCTCGGCGCGATCGTCATTTTCGTCGGCAATTACCTCAACATCCGCTATGGCGGTCGGCGCAAGAAAACGGCCTGAGAAACGGGTGGCCGGTCAGTGCAGGCGGGGCCGCTTGAGACGAGCCGCGCGATCGGTTGACTGAACGATCGCGCGCATGACCTCGCCCCCGCGCAGCAGGGTCAGCGCGATCTCGACCCCCGCATTGCCCTGACCCCAAGCGGCACGAATCATCTCGGTCAGGTCGCGCACACGCTTGCCCGCCACTTCGACCACCAGATCGCCGGATTCCAGACCCGCCGCTTCGCCCGGCCCCTCGGGAGCGAGGCCCGCGACCACCGGACCGGCTTCGGTGTCCACCGTATAGGTGCCGAGCCAGGGGCGCGGCGGCCGTGTCGAGCGGCCGTGAAGCATGAGGTCCTCGCGCACGCCGTGAAGCAGATCGATGGGCATGAACATATTGCCCTGCATCTTGCGGCCCTGCCCGCGCGCCTCCTCGACCAGAAGCGAGCCGACACCCACCAGGATCCCGTCCGGCGCGATCAGCGCGCTGCCGCCCCAATGGGGATGGGCCGGGGCGGTGAACAGCGCCTCGTCGAGCAGATATTCCCAATAGCCGGCGAACTCGCGCTTGGAGACGAGATAGGCTTCGAGCGCCCCGGCGCGCCCACCATGGCCGGCCGCGACCACGGTATCGCCCTCACGCAGGGAAGCCGCGTCGCCCAGTTCCAGATGGGGCGCATCCAGGCGCCCCAGGGCCTGGACCAGCCCCAGGCCGCTGGCGAAATCGTAGCCCACGACATGGGCGGCGCAGGCCGCGCCGTCATTGGTCGTCAGCCAGACGGTCTCGGCTTCCGTCACCAGATAGCCAACGGTGACAGCCAGGCCGCTCGGGTCGATCAGCACGGCGTTGCCCGCCCGCTCGGTCCCCAGGACCGAGGCGGTGAAGGCGTCGTCCGGCACCTCAGCGCGCAAGGCGACGACGGCATTCAGAACATGGTCGAGATCGAAGGCGAAATCGCCCGGCTCGGGCCTCAGGCCCTCGGGCACTTCCCATTCGGGATGGTTTGTCATGGGGCCATTCTAACCGGCGTAGACCGCCTCCTGACCAGAGCCGGCGAAGGCGCCGCTGCGCACAGCCTCGGCCGCGCCCGACAGATCGGACAAAAAGCCGTTCATCGCCTTGGCGTGGATCGGGTGGACGGCGACATGGATCGAACGTGGCTCGCGCCCCCGTCCCATCAACCAGCCGCGCTCCAGCATGGCGTCGGCGACGGCATGGATGTCGAAATCGTCCGAGCGCATGGTGATCAGCCCGACATCGGGCTCGCAGGGCACATAGATGCCGTCGATCGCATCGGCCGCACCGACGATCTGCTTCTTGATTTCCATGATGGTCCCGACCGCTTCGAGATAGCCGTCCTCGCCGAGATACTTCATCACCGCCCAGGCCGCCGCCAGAGCGCCGCCCGTGCGCGAGCCCACCACCGTGGCGGTGGTGTAGCTGCCATAGGGCCAATCCTCGAAGCGGAAGGTCGCGTATTCCTTCAGCGCGGCGTCGCGGTAGAGGACGGTCGAACAGCCCTTGGCCGCGAAGCCGTTCTTGTGGAGATCGGCGCTCATCGTCCAGACGCCGGGAATGTTGAACTCGAACTCCGGCACCGGGTAGCCCAGCTTGCGCACGAAAGGCGCCTGATAGCCGCCGACGCAGGCATCGACATGGAACCAGATGCCGTGCTCGGCCGCGATCTCGGTCATCTCGCGGATCGGGTCGATCACGCCGAAAGGGTAGCAGGGCGCCGAGCCGACCATCAGGATCGTGTTCTCGTCGACCGCCGCGCGCATGGCTTCGACATCGGCCCGGCCGTCCGCCTTGACCGGGATGCGCGTCACCTCCAGGCCCATCATCCAGGCCGCCTTGTTGAAGGCGGGATGGGCGGTGAAAGGCAGCAGCAGGCGCGGCGTGCCGGGAATATTGCGTTCGGCCTTGGCGTATTCGACCGCCGCCTTGACCGCGCAGAGGATGCTTTCGGTGCCGCCGGTCGTGGTGTTGCCGGCCGCACCCTCCGGGCCCTGAAGAATCTCCAGGGCCATCTTGATGATCTCGTCCTCGAACTGGGTGATGGTGGCGAAGCCGACCTTGCGCGCCTTGGCCTGGGCGCCGCTATAGAGCGCATTCTCCAGCAGGAACATACCGTAGGCTTCGCGCGTCATGTCCATCAGCGCGTCGTCGACGAAATAGCAGGACATGAGCATCCGCCCTTCCCGCCACTTGGGGTCCTCCTTCTGAACCTCCAGCACTTCCGCTTTGAGAGTGGCCCAGGGGATACCTTTTTCGGGGAAGACGCGGGTCATGACGGAAACTCCCTCTATTCAGCGGCTTGAACAGCCATCTGGCTGCGCAGATCGGCGGTCGCCTCATCGTCTATCGCCAGCGACTCGGGGTCCAGCACCACGCCCCATAAATCGGCCGCCTGTTGCACCGTGTAGTAACCGAGGCGGACATCCTCGGCGACCTTGGCCGGGTCGCGCTTCAACGGGTTGCCGTAGCCGCCGCCGCCGGGGGTCGAAACCGAGATCAGGTTGCCGGTCTGGATGCGGATGCCCTGGTCCTTGGAGAAATGGGCCGGGCTGTAATCGGGCTCGCCCTCGCGCTCGACCTTGATGCGGTTCGGCGCGCCGTCTTCCCCGCCCAGCACGCCGAGCGGACCGGACCGGCCGTGATCCATCACGAAGGAGGCCACCGCACCGCCGCTGCGCAGGCGGATCGTATAGTCGATGCCGAAGCCGCCGCGATGCTCCCCTGCCCCACCCGAGCCCTCGCGCAGGGCGTATTTCTCGAACTGGATGGGGTAGAACTGCTCCATCACCTCAAGCGGCTGGATCTTGGAAATGCCGATGGTCGAGCAGCCGTTGGCGATGCCGTCGCCGCCGTTCCAACCGCCATAGCCGCCGCCGGAGAAGAGATACATGACGTAGGGCTTGTCCTTGCGCTCGTCGATGCCGCCCAGGGCGAAATTGCCGCTGGTGCCGGCCGGCGCGGCGAAGGACAGCTCGGGGATGGCCTGGGCCATGGTGACGAAGACCGCCTCGCAGATGCGCTGGCTGACCTCGGCCGCGCAGCCTGAGACCGGCTTCGGGTATTTGGCGTAGAGGAAGGTGCCGACCGGGTCCTCGATATGGATCGGATCGAAGGTGCCCGCGTTCAGCGGCACATCGGGAAAGATGTGCTTCATGCCGATATAGACGGCCGAGCGCGTGGTTGCGATGACGCAGTTCATCGGCCCCATGCAGGGCGGGCTCGATCCGGAGAGATCGACATACATCTCCGAGCCCTCGATCTTTACCTTCATGGACACGCGCAGAGGCTCGTTCACCACGCCGTCGGAATCGAGGAAGCTTTCGCCCTCGTATTCGCCGTCGGGGATGCGCTCGATCTTGGCGCGCATCTGACGCGCGGCGCGGGCGCGCAACTCGATGACGCAATCCTCGACCGTGTCACGGCCATAACGTTCGAGCAGAGCGGTCAGGCGCTTCTCGCCGATGGTCAGCGCGGCGGCCTGGGCCTTGATATCGCCGATGGTCTGGTCGGCCGTGCGGATGTTGTTGAGGACGATGGAGAGGATTTCCTTGTCGGTCTCCCCTTCCTTGATCAGCTTGACCGGCGGCAGGCGCAGGCCCTCCTGCTCGACCTCCGTCGCATTGGCCGAGAAGCCGCCCGGCACCATGCCCCCGGTGTCCCGCCAATGGCCCGTGTTGGCGAGCCAGCAATAGAGCTCGCCCTTGAAGAAGAAGGGCCGGTAGAAGCGCACATCCATCAGATGGGTGCCGCCGAGATAGGGATCGTTGGCGATATAGACATCGCCTGGCCGGTGATCGTCGGTCATCTCAATCACATGGCGGGTGCCGTATTGCATCGTCCCCATGAAGATCGGCAGGCCAAGATCGCCCTGGGCGATCACGTCGCCATTGTCACGGTGATAGATGCCGTCCGAGCGGTCATAGGCCTCCGAGATGACCGGGCTGAAGGCCGACCGCTCGAAGGACAGGTCCATCTCGTTGCAGACCTGGATCAGACCGTTCTGGATCACCGCCAGGGTGACCGGATCGATATCGCTCGCGCTCATGTCCGGTGCTCGCTCATGAACATTGTGCCAGCCCCCCACCTTACCCCGACCCTCTCCTCCCCCACGGGGAGGAGAGGGAGAAACGGGGCCACCAAATGGGAAGTCGGGAGTTCAATAGCGGTTCCCCTCACCGTCCTCGTAAGCCGGCAGGGAACGGGCAGCATTTCCGACCGCCACTCCCTCTCCTCCCCATCGGAGGAGGAGAGGGTCGGGGTGAGGTGGGGCAGCCCCGATCTCTCCATGCGGATCGCGCTCATGCGTAGCCCTTCGCGCTGATGGGAACGGAGATGATGAGGTTGCCGTCATCGTCCATCTCGACCCGGTTGTCGGGCTCGACCACCGTGGTGGTGTCGAGCTGTTCGACGATCGCCGGGCCATCGAAACGCACGCCCGTCGGCAGGCGGTCGCGGTCGTAGACGGGGGTATCGGCCCAGCCCTCCTCAAACCAGACCCGGCGGCGTTCCTTGAGGGCGCCGGCGAGATCGGGCGCGCGCTTCGATTCGTCGATCAGCGCCTTGAGGGAGACGTCCTTGCGCTTGCCGATGGCAGCGGTGCGCAGGGTGACCAGCACCGGGCGGATTTCCGGCAGATCGACCTCGAAGCGGCTCCAATAGGCCCGCTCGAATTCTTCCCGCAGGGCCTCGCGCCGGATCTCCGTGCCCGGCAGGGTCACGCGCAACACATGGCTCTGCCCCTGGAACTGCATATCGGCTTCGTGAATGAACTCGAAGCCCTCGATCTCGATCTCCTCGCCCCGGATGGTCGCCTTGCCCTCCTCCACCTGGCCTTCGAGGATGGCCTGGGCCTCTTCCTCGTCCACGTCCTGGACCAGGCGGTTCACCGTGCGGGCATAGTCGTGGCGGACATCGGCGGCGAGGCAGCCGAGCGCGCTGGTGATGCCCGGCCGCACCGGCACCAGCACTTTGGGGATCGCCAATTCGCGCGCCAGGGCGACCGCATGAACGGGGCCCGCGCCGCCGAAGGCGAAGAGCGCGAAATCGCGCGGATCCTCGCCCCGGCTCAAGGACACCATGCGCAGGGCGCCGGCCATCTTGTCGTTGGCGATGCGGATCACGGCCGAGGCCGCCTCCTGGGCGGTCAGGCCGAGGGGCTTGCCCACGTCCCGCTCAAGCGCCGTCGCGACATCCTCGGGCGAGACCGGCGAATCGACCGCCAGCAGCCCCTTGGGATTGAGCCGGCCGAGAATCAGATTGGCGTCGGTCACGGTCGGCCGCTTGCCACCCCGGCCGTAGCAGACCGGGCCGGGATTGGCGCCGGCGCTTTCCGGGCCGACCTGCAGCAACCCGGCATCGTCGACCGAGGCGATGGAGCCGCCACCCGCGCCGATGGTGCGGATATCGACCATCGGGACATGAATCGGCATGGCGTATTCGAGATGGAATTCGTTGGTGACCTGGGGCACGCCGTCCTTGATCAGGGCGACGTCGCAGCTCGTCCCGCCCATGTCGTAGGTGACGACATTGGGAAAGCCCGCCGCCGTCGCCGTATAGGCCGCCGCCCGCGCGCCGGCGGCCGGGCCGGAGAGCACGGTATGGGCGGCCGACTCAGCGACGATGGAGGAGGAGACGGTGCCGCCGTTTCCCTGCATCAGCAGCAGATCGTGGCCGTAGCCGCGTGAGGCCAGTTCGTCACGCAGGCGCTGGATATAGCGGTCGAGCACCGGGCGGATGGCGGCGTTGACCGCGCCCGTCACCCCGCGCTCGTATTCGCGGAACTGGGGCACCAGATCGCTGCCCGCCGTGACGTGCCGGTTGGGCCAGACCTCCCTGGCGATCTCGACCGCGCGGCGCTCGTGGGCAGGATTGGCGTAGGAATTGAAGAAATGGATCAGCAGGGATTCGCAGCCCAGCCCGTCGAGGACCCGCGCTGCCTCCCGCACCGCCTCCTCGTCCAGCGGCGTGACGACCTCGCCCTCGGCGCTCATCCGCTCGGCCACTTCCAGGCGCAGATCGCGCGGCACCAGGGGCCGGAATGTGCCGGTCAGGCCATAGGGATTGGGCCGCGTGCGCCGGCCCAGTTCCAGAATGTCGCGAAAGCCTTTGGTGGTGATGACGCCGACCTTGGCCGTCTTGCGCTCGAGCAGGGCGTTGGTCGTGGCCGTGGTGCCGTGGACGATCGAATCGATCTCGCCCAGGGGCACGCCGGTCGCCTCGATCGCGGCGAGCACCCCGAAGGCCTGATTCTCGACCGTGGTCGGCACCTTGGTGACATGGATCACCCCGGCCGCCTCGTCGATCAGCATCAGATCGGTAAACGTGCCGCCGACATCGCACCCGACGACCTTGCTCATGCGCTGGACCCGCTCATACTGCTTCCCCTCCCCCGGAACTGGGCCGCAGCTTTGCCGCCCGGCCCCACCTTGGCAAGAGGCCATGAGTCGATCGCCGGGGTAAAAGACAGCACAGAGCCACTTGACCGAGTCGGGCCGACTCCATACTTTCGCCCTCCGTCGCGCTGACGCGCGCTGGCCACTGGTCCCCGGTAGCTCAGTTGGTAGAGCAAGCGGCTGTTAACCGCTTTGTCGCTGGTTCGAGTCCGGCCCGGGGAGCCATTTTTGATCAAGGGGTTAGGCTCGACGCCTAGCCCCTTTTTCCTGCACAAGTTCTGTTTCGGGTACGCTATGGGTACGGACTCGCTTTACCGGCCGCCCCCTTTCGCGAAGCGTCTCCCCTGATTTGTAATCAGGGGGTCGCGGGTTCGAATCCTGCACCCGGCACCAGGTTTTCCGCGGAAAACTAGCGGACGCCCGGCCTCGAACAGCCCCGTGGTCTCCGTATGGTCTCCAAGGTGCCCTGTTTCGGCTCGGAATGGCCCCAAATAGACCCAGTGACCGGCGCAGGCGGCATGTCAGTTGGGATGGGCTGCTAACCACTCGCGGGCGAGGTCTTGAGCCTTCTCGATCTGCGAGGGCGTCATCCTGCCCGCGTAC
>JAQCGR010000055.1 GCA_027619995.1 Pseudomonadota bacterium
TAGGACGAGCCGTTCTAGAGGCAGGCATGTCCTGCCCATACCATCGCGATGCGAGAAGGCGGCCCCTGGGCCGCCTTCTTCGCATGCGGCACCTATCTTGCCCCGGTCGGCATAGAGCCGCAGCATGGCCCTCATGCACATCGCGACCGCCGAGAACTGGTACGAAACCGAGTCCCGTCCGGACGGCGTAACCCATATCGGCGAGCCGCATATCAAGGAATTCTACCGCTGCAATATCTGGCATGTGCGCGGGCGAGACCGCGATCTGCTGATCGATAGCGGCATGGGAGTCGTGCCGTTGCGCACGAACATCCCCCTGCTGACCGGGCGCCCGATCCTCGCCGTGGCCAGCCACAGCCATTTCGATCATATCGGCGGCCATCACGAGTTCGAGGAGCGATTGGCCCATCCAGCCGAGGCCGACCTGCTGGCAGCACCGACCCGGAAGGCCACCCTAGCCGATCCCTATGTCACGGACGACATCTTCACCGCCCTGCCGCCGGCCCCCTATACCTCAACCGAATACGCAGTGAAGGCGGCGCCCGCGACACGGCTTGTCAAAGACGGCGATGTGATCGACCTGGGCGACCGGGTCTTCGAGGTGATCCACACACCCGGTCACTCCCCCGGCGGCATCGCCCTCTGGGAGGCCGCAACGGGCATCCTGTTCTCCGGCGACATCGTCTATGACGGCCCGCTTGTCGAGGACGCCTATCACTCGGACGGCGAAGATTATATCGCCAGCATGGAGCGCCTGCTGCACCTGCCCGTGCGCGTCGTACATGGCGGCCATTTCCCGAGCTACGACGGCGCGAGACACCACGCAATCATCAGGGCCTGGCTGACGGAAAAGGCCCTTTAGTCAACTTCGCCTATTTATACGCGATCGCCGCGCTCGACGGCCCTGCCAGGGGCATGATCTCGAATTTCCGGAACCCGGCCTCCCGGCACCAGCCAAAGAAATCCGCGCCGGTGTAGTCGAAGGCGTCGCCGAACTCGATCAGCATGTTGAGGGACATGAGCAGGCCGAAGGCGTTCTCGCGCCGGGCGTCATCGATCAGCGCTTCGATGACAACGAAGGCGCCATCCTTCGGCAGCGCCTCATAGGCCTTCTTCACCAGGACCTTACTTCTTCTCGATATTCCAGTCGTGAAGAATCATGCCCATGGTCACGACATCGGCCTTGGGAAGCGGATCCGCGAAAAAATCGCCGCCCATGGCTTCGACCCGATCCGCCAGCCCAACGGCCGCGATCCGCTTTTGGGCGATGGGCACGACCTTGGGCAGATCAAAGCTGGTGCAGCGCATATGTGGATTCTCCCCCGCCACCATGCAGGAGAGCTGCCCCGTCGCGCCGCCGATATCGCACAGAGTCCCATAGCCGGAGAAGTCGAATTGCCGTGCGAAGGCCCGGAAGTTTCCGGCCGAGACCCCGGACATGGCATTCATGAACTGCTCCAGCCGCTCGGGCGATTCGTAGAGCTTGGCGAACATCGACTCGCCTGAACCCTTGGTTTCATTCTGAGGTTGGCCTGAACGCAGCGCTTCGGTCAGATCGGCCCAGAAGCGGTAGAGCCGGGAGTTCGCCATCTCCAGGATGCCGCCGATGTAGGCCGGGCTGTTGCTGTCTAGGAACAGGGCTCCCTCGGCCGTGTTGGCATATCGAGCAGCCGGGCCGTCGCCCTCGCGGTCGAGCAGCTTCAGGGCGACCAGCGCATCGGGAAAATCCGGCACCGCCCGCGGCGCGAGACCGAGCGTCGCGGCAATCTCCCCGCCCGTCATCGGCCCCTTCGCCAGTGCCGCGAACAGGCCCAGTTCGACGGCCGAAAGCAGGGTCTTCGACGCGAAGAACCCCATGCCGACCTGCATGATTTGCGACGGATCCAACTCACGCATGAACGCCTCCCCCAAGCGGACCAAACCGGCCTGCTCCGGCGCGATGCCCGGAATTGGCCGTCATACGTGATTATTGTCACGGAACCGAGCGGCTCGCAGCAAGGGCGAAATCCGGTCGCCGGCTGCCCTATGCCGCGGCGTCAGTCCCGTCTCAGCTTGTAGCCTGACGCTTCCAGATCCCAGGCTCCGTCCGCCTGCTTGGACAGGGTTTCCTTCCGCACGCGCTCGGTTGGGGTCTTGGCGAACCCCTCGACGAATTCGACATAGCGCGGTACCTGGAAATAGGCGAGGCGCGATTCGCACCATTTCACGATATCGAGCGGATCGGGCACCGAATACGCGACGGGTTTTACATAGGCCTTGATGTCCTGCTCGCCAACATCGGTGTCCACGCCGACGACCGCGCATTCCTCGACATGGGCATGGGTGAGAAGCACACGCTCGACCTCCCAGGCGGAGACGTTCTCACCGCGCCGCCGCAGGCTGTCCTTGATGCGTCCGAGATAGTGGTAATTGCCCTGTTCGTCGAAGCTGCCCAGGTCGCCGGTGTGCATCCAGCCGTCCCGCAGGGCCTGCTCCGTCGCCTCCCTGTTGCGAAAATAGCCCTGCATGATGAGGCCCGGCACCTTCTCGCGCACCAGGATCTGGCCCATCTGTCCTGGCCTGAGCGGCTGCCCCTCGCCATCGGCAATGCGCACTTCGAAACCGGGCAAGGGCGGGCCGACACCGGCATCGGGATCGCCGCTGGCATTGGCGGTCGTGACGCTGGAACATTCGGTCATGCCGTAGGATTCGGTGACCTTCACCCCGAAGCGTTCGGCGAATTCCTGGCGGATGCGGGCCGGCGCGCCCGCCCCCCAGGCCACGCGCACCGAATTCTCGGCATCGGCGGGCGAAGCCGGCTGTTTCATCAGGATGGAGAGAATGCCACCCAAATGGTGGATATGGCTGGCCTTCGCGTCGCGCACCTCGGGCCAGAAACGCGAGGCGCTGAAGCGCTCGGTCAACGCGATGGTGATATCGAGGAAGACGGCGAGAACGATCACCTCGCTGCCGCCGATATGGAACAGCGGCTCCCACAGATACAGGATATCGCCATCCTCGATATCGCCGAGCCGCAATGCCCCGAAGGCCGCGGCGCGGAACATGGAATCCGTGACCATGACGCCCTTGGGCTGGCCCGTGGTTCCCGAGGTATAGCTGATCGACAGCACGTCCTCCGGCCGGGGATCGCCCGGCGGCGGCACGTCGCTGCCCTGTTCCATCACCGCGTCGAAGCCGTGAACGCGCCTGCCGGGCACCTCGGACTGCGCGCCGCGCCAAATCACGTCCCGGCATTTCGTGCCCGCCAGCGCGGGCACCAGATGTTCCGAGAAATGGCCGTCGGCGATCACGCCATGCGGATCGGCATGAGAGAACAGAAATTCGAGGCTGGCGCCGCGCAAACCGGTATTGGCCGGCACCTGGACCAAGCCCAGCTTGGCGCAGGCCAGGAAGGCATAGAAATGCTCGGGATGGTTGGACAGCATGAGCGCGACCCGCTCGCCCGGTTTGAACCCCAGCGCGGCCAAGCCGTTGGCGAAGCGGTTCACGCGCCGATCCAACTCGCCCAATGTGGTCGCCGTCCTGGCGAAGGTCATATAGACACGATCCGGTCGGGATCGCGCATTTTCTTCCAGCGTTTGGCGGATCGTGGTGTTATTGCCCAGCATGGCTTTCGTGCTCTTCTTTCGTAGCCTCGGGTTTTGAAGTTGCGGCCGTGTTCATGAAAATCGGTCGCCTTTACTCGAAACCATCATCCGTTTCGCGGAGCATGCGGAGCGGAGACTTGGTGCTTCATATTGCAGATCGGACCCGGGCAATCCGAGGCCGGTAACCGATGCCGCATAGTATCAGCGGCACAAAGGGAGTGGGCAGATGTTCGAACGCGTAACCCTTCAAATTTTCTTCGCCGTGATTTTCGTCGCTGCGATTCAAGCCGCTCCGGCCAACAGTAAGGCCAACAGTAAGGAATGTGTCGGCGTGACATTTCCCGACACAGTGGCGGTCGATGGCTCGGAACTCTCCCTAAACGGCATGGGTGTCCGCAGGGCCACCATGTTCGACGTCGAAGTCTATGTTGCGGGCCTTTATCTCATCGAAAAATCGGGCGATAGCGAAAAAGTCATCCAAAGCAATCAGCCCTGGGCTTTGACCGTTCAGTTCCTCCGCGACGTCGATAGCGCGGACATCCACAAGGCCAGTCAGGAAGGCTTTGAAAAGGCCGTCGGGGACAAAATCGGGGCCTTGAAGGACCGCATCGAGGCGTTTAACGCGCAAATGACCGCCCTCCAAAAGGGGCAGACTCTTGCCTATGCCTATAATCCGGCAAAAGGGACCGTGATCACCGTGAATGGGACCAGCGGCGCCCCAATCCAGGGCGCAGACTTTGCCGCCGCGCTTTTGGGGGTTTCCATCGGCCCCGAGTCACCGGACGAGGGACTCAAGGCGGGCTTGCTCGGCCAGGCCTGCAAGTGACGCGAGGATACGGAAGGCCGGAATGTCGGAAAGCCGAGTGGCGACCCCAACGGGATTTGAACCCGTGTTTTCACCTTGAAAGGGTGACGTCCTGGACCAGGCTAGACGATGGGGTCGTCGGCGCGCCATGAGGTAAAGAATACCGCCCTGAAATGCAAGCGTTTGACTGCAGTTTTGCCTCGCGCCCTTGACGCTGCATCGGCAACACGCCATCTATCAGCCACAAACGCAGCCCTGTCGCGCCGCGAGGCGCCGCCAAACGGTCACGAAATTCCGCTGGCGGCGGACCTCTTGTCGTGCGATGAAGCGTCCCCGCCGCGGCTTCGCGGCTTTTTTCATAAGTGAACCCATGTCCAACGCCGCCGATAAGATTCGCAATATCGCCATCGTCGCCCATGTCGACCACGGCAAAACCACCCTGGTCGACCAGTTGCTGCGCCAGTCCGGCACCCTGAAGACGCATGGTGAGGACGCCGGCCGCGAACGGGTCATGGATTCCAACGATATCGAGCGCGAGCGCGGCATTACCATTCTCGCCAAGAACACCGCCATCGATTGGCAGGGCTGGCGCATCAATATCGTCGACACCCCGGGCCATGCCGATTTCGGCGGCGAGGTCGAGCGTGTGCTGTCGATGGTCGATTCGGTCCTGCTGCTGGTCGATGCCGTGGACGGACCGATGCCGCAGACCGCCTTCGTCACCCGCAAGGCGCTGGAAGCCGGCCTCAAGCCGGTCGTTGTCGTCAACAAGGTCGACCGTGTCGGCGCCCGGCCCGACTGGGTCGTCGATCAGACCTTCGATCTGTTCGACCGCCTGGGCGCCACGTCCGAACAACTTGATTTCAAGATCGTCTTCGCCTCCGCCCTGGAGGGCTGGGCCGCCCTGGCCTCGGACCAGCGGACCGAGACCATGGACATCCTGTTCCGCACCATCGTCGACGAGGTCGCCCCGCCGGCGGTCGATCGCGACGGCCCCTTCCGCATGCAGGTTTCCGCCCTCGACTGGTCGAGCTATGTCGGCCTGATCGGTATCGGCCGGGTTCAGCGCGGACGGGTCAAGCGCAACTCCCAGGTCGTCGCCGTCAGCGCGGACGGCAAGCGCCGCCAAGGCCGCATTCTGCAGATCCTCGGCTTTCACGGCCTCGATCGGATCGAGTGCGAAGATGCCGAGGCCGGCGATATCATTGCCTTCACCGGGCTCGACGAGCTGCATATCTCCGATACCCTGTGCCAGCCCGATGCGGTCGAGGCCCTGCCGCCGCTGACCGTCGACCAGCCGACCATCGCGATGACCTTCCAGGTCAACGATTCGCCCTTCGCCGGCAAGGAAGGCAAATACGTCACCAGCCGCAACCTGCGCGACCGCCTGCAGGAAGAACTGCTGCACAATGTTGCCCTGCGGGTCGACGAGACCGAATCCGCCGACCGCTTCCGGGTTTCCGGACGGGGCGAACTGCATCTCTCCATCCTCATCGAGAACATGCGCCGCGAGGGCTACGAACTGGCCATCTCGCGCCCCGAGGTGATTCTCAAGGAGGTAGACGGCGCGCTGCACGAGCCTTGGGAAAACCTCACTGTCGATGTCGAAAGCCAACACCAGGGTACGGTGATGGAACTGCTCGGCCAGCGCCGCGCCGATCTGAAGAACATGATTCCCGACGGCAACGGCCGCGTCCGCCTCGACTACATGGTCCCGACGCGCGGGTTGATCGGCTTCCGTCCGACCTTCCTGAACCAGACTTCCGGCTCGGGCCTGATGTATCACAGCTTCGACCATTACGGCCCGCGCGCCAACGGCGAGATCGGCCAGCGCCAGCGCGGCGCGATGATCTCGATCGCGACCGACATGGCCCGCGCCTATGCCCTATTCAATCTGCAGGAACGCGGCGATCTTATGATCGGGCACGGCGCCCAGATTTACGAAGGCCAGGTGATCGGCATCCACAGCCGCGGCAGCGACCTGATGGTGAACCCGTCCAAGGCCAAGCAGTTGACCAATATCCGCGCGGCCGGAACCGACGAAAACCTGATCCTGACCAAGCCCGTGCGCGTGACGCTGGAATACGCGATGGAATTCATCGACGACGACGAACTCGTCGAGGTCACGCCCCAGTCGATTCGCATCCGCAAGCGCTTCCTCAAGGAACACGAGCGCAAGAAGGCGAGCCGCGCGGCCTAGCCCGTCCCGCCCCTTTTCAATCCGTCGTCATGCCCGGGCGAAGCCCGGGGCATCCAGTCCGCCCGCACCCCGAATGGCCGGGGCTTTACCCCGCAATGACGACGGTTGGGACCGCGCCCGTCCTGCCCTAGCATGGCGAAAGCCAATGAGGGAGGGCAGTCATGCAATGGATCGGCAAGCCGGTGCGCCGGCGCGAGGATGCGGCGCTGCTGCGCTGCAAAGGCACCTTCACCGACGATATACGCGGCCAGGGCGAAGCCCATGCCGCTTTCGTCCGCTCGCCCCATGCCCATGCCCGCATTCTCGGGATCGATACGGCGGCGGCAAAGGCGATGCCCGGGGTGCTCGCCATATACACCCAGGCCGATCTGGCGGCCGATAGTGTGAAGCCCCTGCCCTCCTACACCCGCGATCCGCGCTACGCCTATCCCAACCGCGACGGCAGTCCCATGGCAGAGCCGCCGCTCTGGCCCCTGGCCAAGGACAAGGTGCGCCATATCGGCGAAGCCCTGGCCGTCGTCATCGCCGATAGCCGGGAGGCCGCGCGCGACGCCGCCGAAGCGGTAACAGTCGATTTCGAGTCCCTGCCGGCCGTGATCGATGCGCGGGAGGCCGCGGTCGAAGGCGCGGCGCGGGTCTGGGACGACGCCCCCGGAAACCTCGCCTTCGACCACGAGTCCGGCGACGCCGAGGCGACCGCGCGCGCCTTCTCGGACGCGGCGCAGGTAACCGAACTCGACCTGCTCAACAACCGGGTGATCGTCGCCTTCATGGAGCCGCGCTCGGCCGTCGCCCATTGGGCGGACGGGCCGGACGGGCGTTGCCGCCTGCGCGTGCCCTGCCAAAGCACCCATCGCTTCCGCGATACCCTGTCCGAATGCCTGGGCATCGAGAAGACCCGCTTCCATGTCGTCGTGGGCGATGTCGGTGGCGGTTTCGGGCCGCGCGGTTTCCTCTACCCGGAAATCCTGGTCACGGTCTGGGCCGCGCGCCGCCTGGGCCGCCCCCTGCGCTGGCTGGGCGAGCGGAGCGAGGGCTTCCTGACCGATATGCAGGCGCGCGACCAGCGCATGCGCTGCGCCCTGGCGCTGGACGCCGATGGCCGCATGACCGGCTTACGGGTCGAAAGCGACTTCAACATCGGTGCCTATATCCCGGCGCGCTCGATCTATGCCCTGCTCGCCCATATGCCGCCCATCATCACCGGCGCCTATGCCATCCCTGCGGCCCATTTGCGGCTCAAGGGCATCTTCACCAACACCGTTCCGGTCTACGCCCTGCGCGGTATCGGCCGGGCCGAGGTCACCCATATCGTCGAACGCCTGATCGAAGAGGCCGCGCGGGCGGGCGGCCATGACCGTCTCGCCCTGCGCCGGTCCAATCTGGTGACCGAAGCCGCGATGCCCTATGCCAGCGCCGGCGGCGCGGTTTATGACAGCGACGATTTCCCTGCGAATATGGCGGCCGCGCTGAGCCTCGCCGATTGGGACGGGTTTTCGGCGCGCCGCGCAGAATCCGAAGCGCGCGGGCTGCTGCGCGGCATCGGCCTCGCCAACTATCTTGAGAATGCCGGCGGCGCACCCAGCGAATTCGCCGAGATCCGGGTCGAACCCGAAGGCATGCTGCACAGCTTCGTGGGCACCCAGGACAGCGGCCAGGGGCACCAGACCGCCTTCGCCCAGGTCATCGCCGAGGCCTTCGGCCTGCCGATGGAAGCCGTGGACGTCACCTATGGCGATTCGGACCTGGTGCGGACGGGCTACGGCTCCTCCGCTTCGCGTTCCATGTTCAAATGCGGCACGGCGCTGCATGTTACCGCCCTGGAGGTCATTGAAAAGGGTAAGGCACCGGCCAGTGACTTACTCGAAGCCGCCGTCGCCGATATCGAATATGGCGAAGGACAGTACCGGGTCGCCGGCACGGACCGGACCGTCGATCTCTTCGCCGTGGCCCGGGCTGCGACGGACCGGGGCGAGCCCCTGGCGGCCCATAACGACGTGAAAACCGAACAGACCTACCCCAACGGGGCGCAGGTGGCAGAGGTCGAGATCGACCCCCAGACCGGCGCGGTCCGCCTGGTCCGCCATGCCATGGTCAAGGATGTCGGCCGGGCCGTGAACCCGATGATCCTGGATGGCCAACTCCACGGCGGTATCGCCCAGGGGATCGGTCAGGCCCTGACCGAACGCACCGCCTACGAACCCGAAACGGGCCAGCTCCTCTCGGCCAGCTTCATGGACTACGCCATTCCCCGGGCGGACGACCTGCCCGCCCTCTCCACCCGCATCCTGGAAGTGCCCAGCACCGCCAATCCTCTGGGCATCAAGGGCGCGGGCGAAGGCGGCGCGACGGGCGCGCCGCCGGCGGTGATCAATGCCGTGCTGGATGCCCTGACACCCTTTGGCGTGACGGATATCGACATGCCCATGACCAGCGAAACGATCTGGCGCGCAATCCGCGCGGCAAGCGGCTGATCGCGGGCCGTGCAATGGCCCTCATACTTCGACAGGCTCAGCATGAGGACCTCACCCTGAGCCTGTCGAAGGGCGAGGGCCGGCGGCACGCTGTCTGTGTGGCCTGCCCCTCAGTATTCCCAGAACGCGCCGACGAGGCCGAGGCTGCGGAGGTGTTTGTTGAGCATATCGGCGGTGGGCCGCACATAGTCGCGCTTCAGTTTGTCGCGATAGACCGGATCGACGAGGCGCAGACAGGTCTCGACCGGGATCGAGCGGCCCTCGCCCACCCGATCGGTCTCCGCTTCCCAGGCTTCCGCATCCGCCTCCGTGGTGAAAAACAGGAACTGGTTGCCGCAAGTATCGATGATGTTCTCCCACCAGCGCCGCGCCGGAATACCGAGATAAACCACCGTGGTCTCCGGCTGCAGCCAGACGATACGGCCACCCTCCAGCAGCATCTCGACCTGAACTCCCGTGCGCTGGCAGAAGCCCGAAATCGTCATCGGCGCGTCGTCCAGCATCGGATGGGTCGCCAGGGTGTCGAAGGCGCAGTTGATGAAATACTCGCGGCCTGTCCGCAGCCGCACCCGATAGGGCGTGATCAAAGCCGAGAAGGGGTGCGCCATGAAGATGCGGTCCGTTCCCGGAATCAGGGTCAGCTGCCGCTCGTCCTGCAGGACACGGAACAGGCGCACGACCTCCGCCCGGGACAGGCCGAAACGATCGACGACATGCTGGGCGATCGGCGGATGGGTGGTTTCGACAATGGTGTCGTATATGAACTTGCGAACATCGAGCGTGATGTCGTCCATGGTCCTCCTCCGCTCCCTCCGGCCTAGCGCACCTTCGCCGCGTCGATGATGACAAGCTGCACGTCCTCGCGGCCTTGCCAGGTGTCCGGCCGCAGCCGCCCGGCCAAATGCAGCGACGCCCCCGAAATATCGAGCAGGGCATTCCCCAAGGGCGTCTCCAGGGCGCGAAAGGCGATGGCCTTCAGCCGCCCGCCGGCCGGGCTGGTGACGAAGCAACGGACATGGTTGAGCCCGACCACGTCAGATTTGGCGATCCGCACGTCGCGTAGCACGAATACGGGCTCCGCATTGCCTTGGCCGAAGGGTGCGAGGGCTTCGAGGGACTGCACCAGATCCCAATTCGCGCCCGCGAGGGCCAAGGCGCCGTCGATGCGCAGTTCCGGCACCACGCCCTTGGCCTCGATCTCGCCGCCGATCCGTTCGTCGAGGAAGGCCCGGAAGGCCTCGATCTTGTCCTCGGCAACGGTGAAGCCAGCCGCCATGGGATGCCCGCCCCCGGCGATCAACAACCCGGCCTGGCGCGCGGCGAGGATCGCGCCGCCCAATCCCACGCCGGGAACCGAACGGCCGGAGCCCTTGCCGATTCCATTGTCCAGGGCAACGACACAGGCCGGACGGTTATAGGTTTCGGCCAGCCGGCTGGCGACGATGCCGATAACGCCTGGATGCCAGCCCCGGCCGGCGACGAAGACGGCCGCGCCCGGGCCTCCCGCATCCTCGATAGCGGCACCCGCCTCCTCCAGCACCCGTGCCTCGAGGGTCTGGCGCTCGCGATTGTGCAGGTCGAGGCGCTCGGCGATGGTCCGCGCCTCGTCCGGATCCTCGGTGGTCAGCAGCCGCGCGCCGAGGCCCGCCTCACCCACCCGGCCGCCGGCATTGACCCTGGGGCCGAGCACGAAACCCGCATGATAGGCGCCGGGCTTCTCGTCGACCCCGGCCACGTCGGCCAGGGCGGCCAGGCCGGGATTGGCGCGCCGGGCCATGACCTTGAGGCCCTGGGTGACCAGCGCCCTGTTGATCCCGGTCAAGGGCACGACATCGCAGACCGTGCCCAGCGCGACGAGATCGAGCCAACCGAGCAGGTCGGGCTCGCGGCGGTCACCGGCATACCAGCCGGCCGCGCGCAGAGCCCTGTTGATGGCGACGACGAGCAGGAAGACCACGCCGACGGCGGCGAGCTGGCCCTGGCCGCTGTCGTCATCGAGGCGGTTGGGATTGACGATCGCCGTGGCCGGCGGCAATCCAGCCTCGGCAGTATGGTGATCGACCACCACGATCTCCAGTCCAGCCGCAGCGGCGGCCGCCAGGGGCTCATGCGCCGTGATGCCGCAATCGACTGTCAGGACCAGCTTGGCGCCGCTTTCCTGAAGCCCCAAGAGGGCCTCGGCATTGGGGCCGTAGCCCTCGATGACGCGGTCTGGAACGTAGATCAGCGGCGCTGTGCCGACGGCCGAGAGGAAGCGGAAGAGCACGGCGGCCGAGGTCGCGCCATCGACATCGTAATCGGCGAAGACGGCGATCTTCTCGCCACTTTGAACCGCGGCCGCCAGCCGTGCCGCGGCCGCATCCATGTCCTTGAGGCGGCTGGGATCCGGCATCGCGGCGCGCAGACTGGGCGTGAGAAAATCCTCGACCGCATCGGAGGCAACGCCCCGCGCGGCCAGAACCCGGCCCAGCAGTTCGGACAACCCATGGCGCTGGGACAGAGCCAGGGCCGCCCGGTCGTCGGTCAGCCGGGCGCGCCACAGCTTTCCTGCGAGGGACCGTTCGACCCCCAGGAACGGTTCAGCCGCACCCCCGCCCGTCGTCACAACCGTGCTGCGGGCGGGGTCGGGCATGGCGATAGGTCTTCGATCACGCCTTGTCCGGGTTCAATTCGGCCTTGCGCGAGAAATCGTGGATCGATGCGATCGTGCGCACGGTCCCGCTCGAAGAACGCATGACGATGGACTCGGTCGTCACGGAGGAGCCGCGACGGCGCACGCCGCGCAGCATCGAGCCATCGGTCACCCCGGTGGCGGCGAAAATCACATCGCCCGCCGCCAATTCGTTCAAGGTGTATTTCCGGCTCAGGTCCTCAATGCCCAGGCGATGGGCCCGGCCGCGTTCCTCGTCGTTGCGAAACACCAGGCGGCCTTCCATCTGGCCGCCGATGCAGCGCAGAGCCGCCGCCGCCAGCACGCCTTCAGGGGCGCCGCCACTGCCGTAATAGATATCGATCCCCGTGGTCGCCTGGGAGGTCGCGATCACGCCGCTGACATCGCCATCCGAGATCAGCACGATGCGTGCCCCGGCCTCGCGCGTCTTGGCAATCAGTTCCTCGTGACGCGGCCGGTCCAGGATGCAGGCAACGAGGTCCTCGACCTTCACGCCCTTGGCCGAGGCCAGGGATTTGAGATTCTCCGCCGGCGTGGCGTCGATATCGACAACCTGATCCGGCAGGCCGCCACCGACGGCGATCTTGTCCATATAAACGTCGGGCGCGTTGAGGAACTTCCCGGCCTCGGCCAGGGCCATAACCGCCAGCGCATTGGCCGCGCCCTTCGCCGTGAGAGTCGTGCCTTCCAGTGGATCGAGGGCGATATCTATCTTGGGGCCCTTCCCTGTCCCGACTTCTTCCCCGATGAAGAGCATGGGCGCCTCGTCGCGCTCGCCCTCGCCGATCACCACCGTGCCTGCTATATCCAGTGCATTAAGCGCTCGGCGCATCGCATCGACGGCCGCCTGATCGGCAACCTTCTCGTCGCCACGGCCCATCAGTCGCGCCGCGGCGATCGCCCCCGCTTCGGTCACGCGTACGGCATCGAGGACCAGATTGCGGTCCATGCTGCCGGCGCCCTGCGACTTCACCATCTCGTCCTGCTCCCTCATAACGGCTCGATGCGGATCATCCTGGGGGGTTCGACCACATGGTCAAGGGCCGAAATGCGGTCCAGGGCCCGGCGCAGCGAGGCCTCATCCGTCTCGTGGGTGATGAACACCACCGGCACGATCTCGTCCGGGTCGCGGCCCCGTTGCAGCATGGCTTCGAGCGAAATGCGCTCGTCCCGGAACACCGAAGTCAGGTCGGCCATCACGCCGTACCGGTCGATCACATGCAGGCGCAGATAGAACTCCCCGACATGACGCTCGACCGCGGCCGTCTCGGCCTTCTTCAGGCTTTCGGCCGCGATGCCGAAGGTCGGCGTATGGCGCCCGCAGGCGATGTCCACGAGATCCGCCATGACGGCCGAGGCAGTCGGCCCGGCCCCGGCCCCGCTGCCCACATAAACCGTATCCCCGACGAAATTGCCGCCCGCCACCACCGCGTTCAGCACGCCCTCGACATGGGCGATCGGATGATCGCGGCGGACCATGCAGGGATGGACCCGCTGCTCGATCCCAAACTCGGTCTTCCGCGCGATGCCGAGCAGCTTGATGCGGTAACCCAGTTCGTCGGCATAGGCGATATCGAGCGGCGTGATATGGCGGATACCCTCGGTCGAGATGCCATCGAAATCGACCTCCCGGCCGAAGGCGATGCTCGTCAGGATTGCCAGCTTATGGGCCGCGTCGATCCCGTCGATATCGAAGCTCGGATCGGCCTCGGCATAGCCGAGATCCTGGGCCTCGGCGAGAACATCGTCGAAGGCCCGTCCGGTGGCCCGCATCTCTGTCAGGATGTAGTTGCAAGTGCCGTTGAGGATCCCGAAGATCTGCGTCACCTCGTTCCCCGCCAACCCTTCGCGCAGAGCCTTGACGATGGGAATGCCGCCGGCGACGGCTGCTTCATAGGCCAGGGACACCCCAGCCGCTCCGGCCGCCTTGGCCAATTCCGTGCCATGAATAGCCAGCAGCGCCTTGTTGGCGGTCACGACATGGCGGCCCGCGCCGATCGCGGCCTCGACCGCCGCTTTGGCCACGCCGTCCGAGCCGCCGATCAGTTCGACGAGAACATCGGCCTGCGCCTCGCGCGCCATCAGGACCGGATCGTCATACCAGGTCAGGTTCTCGATCGAGATGCCGCGGTCTCGGCGCCGGTCGCGCGCCGAAACGGCGACGACCTCAACCGGCCGCCCGCAGCGGCCGGCGAGCAGTTCCCCATTGTCCCGAAGCAGTTTGAGCAGACCCGCCCCTACCGTTCCCAGGCCCGCGACCGCGACCTTGAGCGTATCCATATGCCTCCGTTGGATCGTCGGGATCCGACCGTCAGTTGAGATAGATTTCGACCCGCCGATCGGCGGCTTCGCCGCCCTCGAGCAAGGGCGCATTGTCGGAGACCGCATCCACCTCGACGATTCCAGCCGGTACGCCGGAATCGGTCAGGGAGCGCGCGACCGCGCTGGACCGGTCCACGGATATCTTGAAATTGGCCAGGCGCTGCTTGACCGGATCGCTGCCACCGACGGAACTGCTCGCATGGCCCACGACGCGCAGCTTGCCACCGCCGCGCTGGAGATAGAGCTGCGCGACGTCGCGCAGGATTCCCTTGTCGCCTGACGACAGATTTGCCGAACCATTGCCGAAGAAGATCAGCGCGACCGGACGTCCCGTGCCCACATTGCCCGGCATGAATTCCGCTACGGCGGACTTGCCGCCGCCTTCGCTACTGCCCGATTCGATCAGGAACATCGCATCCTCGGCCCTGGCGACCGACGCCGA
>JAQCGR010000056.1 GCA_027619995.1 Pseudomonadota bacterium
GTTGAATCAGAAATCCCGATCCAACGGAATCCCCTATTTCGATTCACGCAGATCGGATGATGCTCTAGCTCGCCTCGCCCTGCTTCCGCGCTGCCGCGACCAGGGCCTGGACCATCTTCTCGATCATCCCTTTGGTGGTCTCGTCGGTCAGCTTGCCATCCTGGAACAGATTCGCCGCGCCGGCGATCATCACCTCGGGCCGGTTCAGCACGGCGGCGTCGAGGAACACGAAGCATTGGCGCAGATGATACTGCATGCGCGCCGTGCCGAGCCTGCCCGGCGAGGCACCTATGATGCCCACCGGCTTGCCGGCGAAGGGCTGGTCCGGCCAGCGCGAGACCCAATCGATCGCGTTTTTGAGCACGCCGGGCACTGAATAATTGTATTCGGGCGAGACGATCAGGACCGCATCCGCCTCGGCGATCTGCTTGCACAGCAGCGCGGCCGGCTCGGGCCATTCCACTTCGCGCAGATCGTCGTCATAGAGCGGGATGGCGCCGATCTCGGCGATATCGATCCTGGCCTCGGGCGCGGCCAGCTCTTGCGCCACGCGCAGCGCGGCACGGTTATAGGATTCGCGCCGCAAACTGCCGCAGAGTCCGAGAATCTTGATTTGCCGATCGGTCGCGGCTAATGAAGATAGGGGGCGTGGGGTTTCGGCACGGCAAGGGCGCGTTCGACCGCCGCGATCACGGCGGGCCAGCCGCCGGGAACGGGCTGTCGGAACAGGCGGGCGGTCGGATACCAGGGCGAATCCGCCCGGTCGAGCAGCCAGCGCCAGTCCGGCGCATGGGGCAGCAGGATCCAGACCGGCTTGCCCAGCGCACCGGCCAGATGGGCGACGGCGGTATCGGCCGCGATGACGAGATCGAGTCCTTCGATGATCTTGGCGGTGGCCGCGAAATCTGTCAGCAGGGGCGCTGCGTCGTCGAGCGGCAGGGAGCGGGCGAGGGCAGCCGTCTCCGCGGGCGGTCGCGCTGCAGGCTGACGAAGCGGATGCCGGAGATCGCGCGCAACCGGGCGAAGAGGCCGGGCGGGATGGAGCGGCGGGCATCGGTCCGATGGCGGGGATTGCCGGCCCAGACCAGACCGATGCGCCGCTGGCCTGCCGCGGGCGGCAGAGCGGGCGGCGGCAGATTCTTCGGTGCAAGCAGATAGGGCACGCCCGCCGGCACGCTGTCGATCGTGGTCCGGAACAACCGGCCGAGGCTCATCAAGGGCGCGCGGCAATCGATCCCGGGCGGCGGCGCGGCGCCGCGGGCGATCAGTTCGGCGACTCCTCCCGGACCTTTGGCCAGACTTTCGGCGAGCGGCAGGAGCGCGGGCGGAACTTCCAATACGACCTCGCCGCCCCGTTGGGCGACCAGGGGGGCGTAGCGCAGGAACTGGATCGTGTCGCCGATGCCCTGCTCGGAATGGAGCAGGATGCGGCGGCCTTCGAGCGGTCCGCCATCCCACATGGGCTGCGGATAGCGCCGGGCTTCGCCCAGGAAGGGACGGGTGCGCCAGCGCCATTCGTAGGACGACCAGCCGGCAAGAAAATCGCCGCGCAGCAGGCGCAGGACGCCGAGCTGCATATGGGCGGCGGGATGGTCCGGTTTGGTTGCGATGGCGCGCGAGATCGCCACTTGGGCCTCGTCGTAGCGGCCCAGATCGCACAGCGCGATGCCGAGATTGTTCAATGCGCTGGCATGGCCCGGATCGCGCTCGACCGCCGCGCGGTAGCATTCGACCGCTTCCTCGGTCCGCAGCAGCGCGCCCAGCAGAGTGCCGAGATTGAAATGTGGGCTGGCATTGCGCGGATCGATCTCCGCCGCCTTGCGATAGGCTTCCTCGGCACCCGCCGCGTCGCCCAGGGCCTGTCGCGCCACGCCCAGGTTTTCGCATGCGGCGGCGTGCTCGGGCACGGCCTCGACGAGGGCCTCGAACAGCCGCGCGGCGTCGCCATGGCGGCCCGCCCGATAGTCCTCCATCGCCTTGGCGAAGGCGTCTTTTGCGGTCAGCCGTCCGGGGAGGCTCGGATGATCGGCGGGTTCCTCCTCGGCCATCGCGTGTGTCTCAGCCCCATAGCCGGGGCGAAGGCGGCTCGACGATGCTGCCGCGATAGATCAGGCCGTCCGCCCGGTCCTTGGCGAGGAGGAGCGGGCCGTCGAGATCGACCACGGCCGCGCCCTGGGCGACCAGGATGGCCGGGGCCATCGACAGCGAGGTGCCGATCATGCAGCCGACCATGACCCCCATGCCCGCCTGCTCGGCGGCGGCGCGCAGGGCCAGGGCCTCGGTCAACCCGCCGGTCTTGTCGAGCTTGATGTTGATCATGTCGTAGCGCCCGATCAGATCGGCGAGGGAGGCGCGGTCGTGACAGGCTTCGTCGGCGCAGACCGGGACGGGTCGCTCCAAGCCCGCCAGGGCCTCGTCGCGGCCGGCGGGCAGAGGCTGCTCGATCATCGCCACGCCGAGTGCCGCGAGGGCCGGCGCGAAGCGCGTGAATTCCTCCGCCGTCCAGCCTTCGTTGGCGTCCACGATCAACCGGGCATCGGGCGCGCCTGCGCGCACCGCGCCGACCCGTTCCAGATCGCCTTCCCCGGCCAGTTTGAGCTTGAGCGCCGGGCGATGGGCGTTCTCGGCCGCCGCCGCGCCCATCCGTTCGGGCGTGTCGAGCGACAGGGTATAGGCGGTTTCCAGTGGCGCGGGTTCACCCAGGCCGGCATTGGACCAGGCCCGGCGGCCGCTGCGTTTGGCCTCCAGATCCCAGAAGGCGCAATCGAGCGCGTTGCGCGCGCCGCCCGCCGGCATCGCGGCCTGCAGCCCTTCGCGGTCCAGCCCTTCGGCCAGGGCGCCGGCCATGGCCTCGATGGCCGCGACGACGCCCTCGACCGATTCGCCGTAATGGGCATAGGGCACGCATTCGCCCCAGCCGCGCACGCCGTCATGCTCGATCTCGGCGACGACCACCTCGGCTGTCGTCTTGCTGCCCCGCGAGATGGCGAAGCTGCCGCGCAGGGGCCAGGATTCGTGGCGGACGACGAGGCTGGACACGATCAACCCTCGATCATATCGACCAGCCGCGCGACGCCATGGCGTACGGGATCGGTCGCGGGCACGCCGAGCCGGTCCTCGGCGTCTTTGATCGCAGCCTCCGCGCCGGCTTCGTCCAGGCCGGAGGTGTTGATCGCCGCGCCGATGCAGCGCACGCCTGGATTGGTCAGGGAACAGGCTTCGAGCTGCGCCTTCACGCAGGCTTCCAAGGTCGGCATGGGATAGTCGGGCAGGCCGCGCATATGGGGCCGGGTCGGCTCGTGGCAGACGACGATGGCGTCGGCCTGGGCGCCATGCGCCAAGCCCAGGGTGACGCCGGCATAGGAGGCATGGAAGAGCGAGCCCTGGCCCTCGACCAGATCCCAATGGTCGGCCTCGTTCTCGGGGCAGAGCCATTC
The DNA here is from genome assembly GCA_027619995.1 of Pseudomonadota bacterium. Classification (GTDB taxonomy): domain Bacteria; phylum Pseudomonadota; class Alphaproteobacteria; order CADEGL01; family CADEGL01; genus JABIRQ01. The sequence continues at coordinate 3,438 of JAQCGR010000056.1, forward strand.
GACCGCGCCCGAGATGAAATCGGCGATGACAGCATCGACCGAGACGCCGCTGCCCGCGATCAGGATGCCGGTCTGCCCGGTCGCCCGGAAATCGGCCTTCATGCCCCGCGCCCGCATCTCCTTTTCCAGGGAGAGGGCGGTGTACATCTTGCCGACCGAAACGTCGGTGCCGACGGTCAGCAGGCGCTTGCCGCCGCGGCGTTTGCCGTTGGCGAGGGGAAAGTCGCGGGTCGGATGGCGCACGTCGAAGAGCGACCGGCCGCGAGCCGCGGCCAGATCGCGGATCGCCGGCGCATCGGACAGTTTCTTGTGCAAACCGCTGGCCACGTCCATGCCGCGCTCGATCGCCGCGCAGATCGTCTCGGTCCAGGCGTCGGACATGACGCCGCCGCGATTCGCCACGCCGACGATCAGAGTGCGCGCGCCCCGGTCGGCGGCCTCGTCGATCGTCATGTCGGGCAGGCTCAGATCGGCCTGGCAACCGGCCAGCCGGATCTGGCCGATGCACCATTCGGGGCGCCAATGGGCAACGCCCCGTGCCGTCTTCGCGGCGAGTTGGTCGGGCGCGTCGCCCAGGAACATAAGGTACGGATGATCGATCGCCATGGTGTTTCGGCTCCCCTCTCAAACCGGCGGACCGGCGGACCGGCGGATACTAAGCGATCATCCGGGGATTTGTCGCGGCGGCGAGGTCCATGCGGCGACGAATATCGGTCGATGCATAATTTCTTATTAAATTTCAATAACTTGTTTTTGCTCGCCCTGTGATGCCGGTCACTTCTAGTTGGACGGGAGTCAGGCAGTATTCCCTTGTCATCCCAGCCTCTTCCCCGACAGCGCGAGGCCGATGACCGCGGGGGCCGGTTCCGAAAGGGGTCGGTCCCCGCGCTATTTCGGCCAGGCCCGTCGCTTGGTCCGCATAGCGGCTTTGCGAAACCCGCTGTTGCCACGCCTCTCGGGCTCCGTCACAAGCAAGCGCTCCGCAATCGGCCCGCCGGCCACCGGTCGGTACTAATTTCTTGCGGATACGAGAGGAAGACGCGGTCATGAATGTGGCTTCGAGCGAGTTCGTGCCCCTGTGGCGCCGGCCCGTCGTCATTGTCACGGCAGGGTGCATGATCGCGCTGATCACTTTCGGTGTGCGCGCGGGCTTCGGCGTCTTCCTTGCCCCGATCTCTGCCGACCTGGGCTGGGGGCGCGAAGTTTTCGCCTTCGCCATCGCGATACAGAATCTGGTCTGGGGCGCAGCCCAGCCGGTGGCCGGCGGGATTGCCGACCGCTACGGTTCCGGCCGAGTGCTGGCCGTGGGCGGCATTCTCTACGCCGCCGGCGTCTATCTCATGTCGATTTCGACCTCGCCCCTCGAAATGCAGATGAGCGCGGGGGTGTTGATCGGCCTGGGTCTGGCGGGCGCATCCTTCGCGGTGGTCCTGGCTGCCATCGGGCGCGCGGTCGCACCCGAACGGCGTTCCTTCGCCCTGGGCCTCGGCACCGCGGCCGGTTCTCTCGGCCAGTTTCTGCTTGTGCCCGTGGGCCAAGGTCTGCTCGCCGAATACGGCTGGACCATGGCCCTCGTCCTGTTGAGCATCCTCTCGTTGGCGATCATTCCGTTGGCGGGCGCTCTCACGGGGCGTCCGAAGGCCACGCCGGGCGAGGCCGATCAGGCCCTGGGCGCGGCCTTGCGCGAGGCAGGCGGCCATTCGAGCTATATGTATCTGACGGCTGGTTTCTTCGTCTGCGGTTTCCAGGTCGTCTTCATCGCCATCCATCTGCCCGCCTATATCACCGATATCGGCCTGCCGGCGGAACTGGGCGGCTATGCCCTGGCGTTGGTCGGCCTGTTCAACGTTATCGGTTCCATCGCCGCGGGCTATTTCGGCGGGCGGTTCAGCAAGAAATATCTGCTGACCGGAATCTACCTGCTGCGTTCCGTCGTGATCGCGGCCTTCGTCCTGGCGCCGCCCAGCGCGACGGGTGTCCTGCTGTTCAGCGCCGCGATAGGCCTGCTGTGGCTGTCGACCGTGCCGCTGACATCGGGCCTGGTCGCCCAGTTTTTCGGGGTGCGCTACATGGCGACCCTGTTCGGCATCGTTTTCTTCAGCCACCAGATCGGCAGTTTCCTGGGTGTCTGGCTCGGCGGCTATCTGTTCGATGCGACCGGGTCCTACGACATCGTTTGGTGGATCAACGTGGCGCTGGGCATCGGCGCCGCCATCCTCCATTGGCCGATCGTCGAGCGCGCAGTGCCGCGCCTTGCGCGCGCGACATAAGTTGCCCGTCATGCGCGCGGCACCCTAAGATTGCCCTCGGACGATCGCGCGTCCGGTCATCGGACAAATGCATGAGGGAGGCCGGGCAATGACCTATGCGGTCGGTGAAGCGGCGCGTCTTGCTGAACTGATCGACGGGTGCCGGCGCGCCGTGGTCTTCACTGGCGCGGGCATCAGCACGGAATCCGGAATACCCGATTTCCGCAGCCCCGGCGGGTTGTGGACCAAAAACCAGCCGATCGATTTCCGGGAGTTCCTGGCTTCGGCCGAAACGCGTCGCGAGGCCTGGCGCCGCAAGTTCACGATGGACGAGGTGATCGTTCCGGCCCAGCCCAATCGGGGCCACCGGGCGGTCGAAAAACTGGTGCGCGACGGCAAGGTGAGGGCGGTGGTGACGCAGAATGTCGACGGCTTGCATCAGGCATCGGGCATTCCCGACGACCGGATCGTCGAACTGCACGGCAACACGACCTACGCGAAATGCCTGGACTGCGCCATGCGCTACGAGCTTGCGCCCCTGCGGGATTATTTCGAACGCCATGGCCAGGTCCATGATTGCGAGTCCTGCGGCGGCATCATCAAAACGGCGACGATTTCTTTCGGCCAGGCCATGCCGGAGGAGGAAATGCGCCTGGCCGAGCTGGAGAGTCTGGCCTGCGATCTGTTCATTGCCATAGGAACTTCCCTGGTTGTTTACCCCGCTGCCGGTTTCCCGGTACTTGCCAAGCGGAACGGTGCTAGTCTGGCGATCCTCAACCGAGAGCCGACGCCGCTCGACGGTCATGCTGATCTTGTTCTCAATGCCGAGATCGGGCCGACCCTGGGCGACGCCGTGAATGTCAACTAGGCCCGGCGCCGGCACCGATATGAATGCAACCGAACGTGACGCGGGGCCGCTGGCCCCGGTCCTGGAACTGATCGGCGAAGGTCGACCGTTCTTCGATCTTCGAATCCAACGGCTGGCAAAGCCGGAGCCGGATTGGTGGCTCAATGTCCTGCGTCTCGACCGTTTTCCGCCAGGCTCGACCGGAGGACTCTATCCCCCGGCGGCGGCCGGCTGCGCGCTCGACCAGGAGACGGCGCTGCGCCGCTGCCTGGGCGAGGCCGTAGAGCGCTTTACGACCTTCGGCGCGGCCGCAAGGCTCGATCTCACGCGCCGGCGCGCGCGCGACATGCCGCTCGTCCCGCGCTTCCCGCGCTGCGCCCTGGACGAACCCTGCCCGCCCTGTTTCAAGGACGTGTCGCCGGAAACCATGCTATCGGCTGTCCGCATGGCGCGATTGAGCGATGGGGCAAGGGTCGAAATTCCGGCCGGCCATGTCCTGATGGCGTTGCCCGAACCGCCGGAACCGCCCGTTGCGATGCCCAGTTCGAATGGCCATGCCTTTCACCCGGACCTGACCACGGCGATCTGGCGCGGCCTGTGCGAATTGGCGGAGCGCGATGCCCTGATGCTGGCCTGGTGGACCCGGTCCGGCGCGCGCGAAATCGATCTGCACGGCGAACTGCCGCCGGACCTTGCGGAGCGTATGGCGCGGCTTGGCGCGGCCGGCCTCGAAGCGCGGCTCTTCGATATCACTTCCGATTTCGCCGTGCCGACGGTGCTGGGCGTGGTGACCGGCCCGATCTTCCCCCATTGCCTGGTCGGCGCCTCATGCGAGTCCGATCCGGCGGCGGCCTGCGCCAAGGCCCTGGACGAGGCGGTGCAGTTCCGCCAGGTCGTCCGGCACCGCAAGGCGCCCGAGCGGATCCCATCCTTTGACAGTTTCGAATGGGTCCATAGCCTGGAACATCACGCCTTCCTCTATGCCCATTGGAAGGGCAGCCCGGCGCTTGAATTCCTGATGGCCGATGAGTCCGGGCCGGTGTCTTTCGCCGCTTTCGCCGCGCGCGACTGGTGGCCCATGCCGCCCGATATGGAGGCCCTCGCCCGCCGCGCCCGACGGCTGGAGACGATGGGGATGACGCCGCTCTGGACCGAGATCACGGATCCGGCCCTGGCCGAACTGGGCCATGTCGTCAGGGTCGTCGTGCCCGAGATGGTGCCGCTGGCCCAGGATCATCGGGCCCGCTGGCTGGGAACCCCGCGCCTGTTGAAGCGCGCGGGTCTGTCCCACGCGCCGGCCTCGGCCTTCAATCACTACCCGCACCCGTATTCCTGACGGCGTTGCCGCCGCCGGGTGAATCCCGGCGGCGGGTCGGCCCGGGCGCGTCGCCTCAATGGCCCGCGAGGCTGTTCCACTCCGGCAGCAGCACAATGCTGTTCGCGTTGTAACTGTTTTCCTTGAAGGTCTCGATCGTCGCGACGGCCTCGCCCTTCTGGAGGTCGACGACCGTCAGGGTGCCGTCGCTCAATCCGGGGAGGTTGAGCAGGGCATTGTTGATGACGCCGTATTTCTCGTCCTTGGTGACCGCAACGTGATGGGCACCTTCCCCCGCCGCGATGCTCTTCAGCAGCTTGGGATGGTTCGGGTCTCCGGTCACGTCGAAGATATGCAGATGCCCCGGTTTTCCGGTCGTCACGTACATCCGGTCGCCGGCCCCGTTGAAATAGATTTCCAAGGGGACGCCCATGTCATGAGCGCCGAAGTCGTAGACCTGGGCCGCGTCGAACTGGCTGGTTCCGGCATTCCAGGTCAGTGCCCAGAGCGTGCCGCCATACATGTTGGTGACATAGGCGACCGGCGGCTCGGAGCCGGGCTTGAAGACGATCTCGACCGGCGCTTCGCCCGCCGGCGACGGCTTGTTCGAAACCTTCACGGTACCGAGGGCTTCGTGGGTGGTGGCGTCGTAGACCGAAATCACTTCGCCCGCATCGCCCAGGTCGCTGGCGCGCACAGTGCTGGTGGCGAGGATGCGGTTGATGCCGGTATGGACGGCCAGCCCGTGCGGGTAGGGAGCGGTGGTCTTGAACACGTCGATGATCTCGTCCGTGGCGACACTGCCGACCACGACCGCGTTCGAACCCATGCAGGTGAGATACCAACGAGTGTTCGCCTCGTTGAAAATCACATCCTCGCCCAAGGCGCAGTCGGGCATGTCGTGCCATACCAGCCGGTAGGGAAACTGCGCCAGGTCCATGGTGATCAGCTTGGGCTGGCCGAGGGCGGTGATATAGGCCTCGGTCTGGCTTCGGTCGTAGAAAATATGATGGGCGACAAGATCGGCGGGCAGGGGAATGGTCATGAGAATATCCCCGAAACGATCCGAATCGGGATCGACATCGATGACCGCGATGCCCTCTTCCCGTTGCTGCGGCCCGGACAGCTTGAGCGCCTTCAGCGACTCCTCGGATTTGGATTCATAATTGGCCAGCGCGAGTATTTAGGCCGAACCGTCGCGAGGCAGCGAGGTGAAAGCCATAAACCCTGCGAACAGCGCCATTCCCAGTCGTGTCATCCCTAGTCGTGTCATTGCCTTACTCCCTTTCATACGTCAGGTGTGGACAGTTGCGACGCCGAAACACCCCCGAATCATGCATAATATATCAAATAATCGTGTCTCCCGGGGGATGAATGGCGACACTGACGGAAGCGATCAGGGCGACCGAAGCGATCACGGCGCGCGGCCGTGCTTTGGCCCTCGGCGCATTCATTTTGGCCCTGGGGCCGTGGGAAGCGGAGGCTCACGCTTTCGGCGAACGGCACGAACTGACCCTGCCTCTCACCGTCTACCTATGGGCCGCGGCGGCGGCCGTCGTTCTGTCCTTTTTTGTCATGGCACTGGTCGGGCGTCCCGCGGGGGAGACCTGCTCGGGCAGGCGTATCGATCTGAGCACCACGTTTCCGGGCCGTGTGCTGGCGAGCCGCTTCTCGCTGGCTGCGATCCGGACGGTATCGGTGGGATTGTTTCTGCTCGTCCTGGCGAGCGCGGCTTTCGGACCTTCGGATCCGCTGACCAATTTCGCACCGACCTTCGTCTGGGTGCTGTGGTGGGTCGGCATGGCCTATGTCTCGGGCTTCGCGGGGGATCTTTGGCGCTTGGTCGACCCATGGTCGATTCTCTTCGCCGGGTTCGAGCGCGTGTTGCCCGGGCGACAGCCATGCTTTCGCTATCCGGGAAGATTCGGCGTCTGGCCTGCCGCAATCCTATTCTTCGCTTTCGCCTGGATTGAACTTGTTTCGGCATCCGGCGAGCAACCGCGCGTGCTCTTCGCGCTGATCGTCTCTTATTCGGCGTTGACCTGGACCGGCATGGCGCTGTTTGGGCGAGAGATCTGGCGCGAGCGGGGCGATCCGTTCGGTATTTTCTTCGGGCTGCTGGGACGATTCGCGGTGACCGGCCTGGACGACGAACGGAAACGCTGGCAGCTGCGCCCGCCGGCCGCCGGGTTGAACGAAGCCCAACCTGCCTCGATCTCGATGACGGTCTTCATCCTGCTGATGCTGTCCTTCGTCTTCTTCGATGGCCTGCGCGAGACCCCGGCCTGGGCCGGCATCCTGCATTGGATTACCGAAAGCATGACCCTGCGTCCGGCGCTTCTCGCCCTGCGCGGCGCCGGACTCGACTTGTTGAAACTGGTGCAGACGGTCGCCCTGCTGGCGGTGCCAGTGATCTTCGGCACGGCCTATTTTCTGTTCTGCGCCTTGATGCGGGTTGCGGCGGGGGAGGGGCCGGGGGCGCGAACCCTCGCCGGGACCTTCGCCTTCTCGCTGGTGCCGATCGCGATCGCCTACCACGCGGCACATTATCTGTCCTATCTGCTCCTGGCCGGACAACTGGCGATTCCCTTGTCTTCCGACCCTTTCGGACTGGGCTGGAACCTGTTCGGGACGGCGACCTACCGGCTCGATGTCAGCGTCATCGACGCGGCGAGCGTCTGGTACACGGCGATCGGTGCCGTCGTCGTCGGCCATGTGATCGCCGTCTGGCTGGCCCATGCCGCCGCCTTCCGCCTCTATGCCGAGCGGGCGGCGGCGCTGCGCAGCCAGCTTCCGATGCTCGTCCTCATGGCGGGTTATACCGCCACGAGCCTTTGGATCCTGGCCCAGCCGGTCATAAAAAATGGATAAGTGTCGTCGGTCCTTGTTCATTTCCCCGCGCGCAGTCTCTATCCTCGAACTGTCACATGAGGGATAGAGGGGGACTGCGATGACACATCCGCTGTTTGCGCCGGATATGAAGACCGATCATCCCTATTGGTGGGAGGCGGCGCCGCGGCCCGATCTGCCGGTCCCCGATCTGCCGAAGACCGTCGACGTGGCGATCGTGGGTTCAGGCTATACCGGGCTGTCGGCCGCGATCACCCTGCTGAACGAAGGGCGCGACGTCGTCATCTTCGATGCCGAACATGCCGGTTGGGGGTGCAGCACCCGCAACGGCGGCCAGGTCGGCACGAAGCTGCGCCGCGGCCTCACGGACCTGGCCTCCTCCTATGGCCGGCCCAAGGCGCTCGAGCTCATCGGCGAAACGGTCAATGCCCGGAACTATATCGAAAGCATGATCGAGGCCGAGGGGCTGGACTGCGACTTCGAAGTTGCGGGCCGCTTTACCGGCGCCTTCAAGGCGGCCGATTACGAAACCATGGCCAAGGATATCGAGCCCTATAACAAGGAACTCGGCATCGAATGCCATATGGTGCCGCGCGCCGAACAGCGTAGCGAGATCGGCTCCGACACCTATCACGGCGGCCAGGTCATGCCGCAGAACGCGACCCTGCATCCGGGCAAGTTCCAGAGCGAGATGCTCCGCGTCGTGCTGGCCAAGGGTGGCAAGATCGCGATCCACAGCCCGGTCATCAAGATCGAACGGGACGGCGACGGCTTCGAGGTCACCTCGACGGCCGGCCGGGTCCGCGCGCGCGACGTGATCGTCGCCACAAACGGCTATACCGGTCCCATGTTCCCGGAATTCCGGCGTCGGGTCGTGCCGGTCGGCAGCTATGTCATCGCGACGGAGCCGCTGCCCAAGGAAACCATGACCCGCATGTTCCCGAACAAGCGGGCGACCAGCGATACGCGCCATGTCGTGCACTACTACCGCGCGTCGCCGGACAACACGCGCATCGTCTGGGGCGGCCGTGTGGCGGCGAAGGAAACCGACTGCCGGGCCAGCGCGCCCAAGCTGCACGCCGCCATGTGCGCCATCTTTCCCGAATTGAAGGACGTCAAGATCAGCCATAGCTGGATGGGTTTCGTTGCCTTCAGCTTCGATCACATGCCTCATATCGGCGTGCGCGACGGCATGCATTACGCCATGGGCTACAGCGGTTCCGGCGCCGCGATGGCGCCCTATCTCGGACACAAGACCGCGCTTCGCGTTCTCGGCAAGGAGAGCGACGCGCGCACCGCCTTCGACGATGTGCCCTTCCAGAGCCGGCCGCTCTATTCCGGCAGTCCATGGTTCCTGGGTGGCGCGGTCCTCTGGTATCAGTTCCTCGACCGGATTGGCCGCTAGAGAGAGCGGTCGTCATGACGCATCCCGCAAAAGACCCGCGCATCAAATACGATCCCTATTGGTGGGAGGCTGCGCCCCGGCCCGATCTGCCGGTGCCCGACCTGCCGGCCAAGGCCGAGGTGGCGGTCGTCGGCTCGGGCTATGCCGGGCTGGCCTGCGCCCTGCGTCTGGCCCGGGCCGGACGTCAGGTCGTGGTCTTCGATGCCGAGGCCGCCGGTTGGGGCGCGAGCAGCCGCAACCAGGGTCAGATCGGCGCCGTCTTCAAGCGCAGCTTCAAGCAGATGGTCGATACCTACGGCCGCGAGAAGACCTTCGCCATCTATCGCGACGGCCAGCGCGCCGTGGCCTTCGTCAAGGATCTGATCCGCGAGGAGGGCATCGACTGCCATCTCGAGGCGAACGGCCGGCTCGTCCTGGCCTATACGCCGGAACACTACGACACCCTCGGCCGTGAGCTGGAGGTGCTGCGCAAGGAGGTCGGCTACGAGGCCGACATGGTGCCGCGCGCCGAACAGCGCAACGAGATCGGCACGGATTTCTACTACGGCGCCCAACTGCGCCACGCCGATGCCTCGGTCCATGGTGCCTTGTTCCACCAGGGTCTGCTCGACCGGGCGGTGCAGGCAGGCGCGACCGTGGCACCCCATACGCCGGTCACCGGCATCCATCGCCAGGATTCTGGTTTCGTGATCGAGACGCCGCGCGGGCGGGTGGCGGCGGACGAGGTGGTGATCGCCACCAACGGCTATACCGGCTCGGTCACGCCGGACCTGCGCCGGCGCGTCCTGTCCATGGGCGCCTATATCATCGCGACCGAGCCGCTGCCGGAGGAAACCATCCGCGCGATCAACCCGAATCGCAGGGTGTGCAGCGACACGCGCAAGCTGATCTACGGCATCCGTGTCGCGCCGGACCAGCCGCGCATGATCTTCGGCGGCCGCCCGGCCATGACCGAGACCGACCCGAAGAAGACCGCGCCTCTCCTCTACGAGAAGATGACCCAGATATTCCCGCAGCTCGACGGGGTCGGTATCACCCATGCCTGGACCGGTTTCGTCGCCTTCACTTTCCGCTTCCTGCCCAGCATCGGAAAACGCGACGGCATGCATTACGTGCTCGGCTGTTCCGGCACGGGGGTGGCGGCCCATACCTGGCTGGGCGACCGCATCGCGGGGCGCATCCTGGGGGCCAACGACACGGAGACGGCCTATGACGACATCCCCTTCGAAACCCGGCCCTTCTACAATGGCAACACCTGGTTCCTGAGCGCCGTCGTCCGCTGGTACCGCTACAAGGATCGCATGGCGCACCGGCCGGCGGCCTAGTGGCCCAGGAGAAAGGGTGCGACCCCGGCCCCCATACTTCGACAGGCTCAGCATGAGGGCCTCACCCTGAGCTTGTCGAAGGGCGAGGCCGGTGGCGTCGGCGGGGCCGCAATCGAATCGGGCCGTAACCCTTGACCGTGACGGACAGAATGAGTTCGGCCCAATGATCACCGACCCGATCTTCTATGCCGTCGCGATTCCGGCGCTGCTCATCACAGGGATTTCCAAGGGCGGTTTCGGCTCGGGAGTCGGGATTCTGGCGGTGCCGGCGATCACCCTGACCGTCTCGCCGGTCACGGCGGCGGCGATCGTGCTGCCCATCCTCTGCGTCATGGACCTGTTCGGGGTCTGGGGCTATCGGGGCACCTGGGACCGGGCGAATATGAAGATCATGATTCCCGGCGCGGTGCTGGGCATCGGCATCGGGGTGATGGCCTTCGGCCTGCTTGACGAACGCTGGATCGGCCTGATCATCGGCCTGATCGCCGTGAGTTTCAGCCTGCTGCGCTGGCTCAAGCAGGCCCAGGCGGAGGCGCTGCCCAAGGGCCCGAACCGGGTGCGCGGCACGATCTGGTCCATGACCAGCGGCTTCACCAGCTTCATCAGCCATGCCGGCGGGCCGCCGATCCAGTTCTACCTGCTGCCCCAGCGCATGGACAAAACCGTCTTCGTCGGCACCACGGTGATCTTTTTCCTGATCGTGAACTACGTGAAGCTGGTGCCCTATATCTGGCTCGGGTTGTTCGATGCCAGCGTGCTGACCACGGCCCTGGTCCTGGTTCCGGTCGCGCCGATCAGCATCTGGCTCGGCATGCGCCTGCACCGGATCATCCCGCCCGGCCCGTTCTACCGGATCTGCTACGTCTTCGTGTTCCTGGCCGGCCTGAAGCTGCTCTACGACAACGTCGCGGTGGTGGTGGCGTAGGCGCCCGCCGAGCCCGAAGCC